>JBDSHL010000412.1:0-2085 GCA_039918515.1 Saprospiraceae bacterium
ATCATAATACTATGTTAGAGTTATTACCAATTGGGAGCCCAAAAGCTAAGGAATTATTTGATATAGAATTAAAAAAAGTCCAAGCTTACAAGAGTAAAAGCAAGATCAAAGAAGATTATATCGGCTTGTTAAAATGTAATTTATTAGATTAAGGCTATTTACATTTCATACTTATAATCTTGCTAAATAGAAGTTAAAAGTATCCAAGAATCATGAAGCAAATAAAAGAATTGAATAATTGATCATTTGATATATCTTTGTAAGCTTATATTTGCTTCAGATCAATATTTAAAAATTAAGATATGCCAAAAGATAAGCAATTAGAAAAAGGAAGCTGGGCTTTCCAGATTGGACAATAGGAAAGGAAGATATTTAAGAAATTGAGAATCCGCAAAATTAGAAGAACTAGGCTTTGTGATACACCTCTACCAAGCAAGTACAGTGGAGGTTTTGCTTTATAAACCAAGCAGTACATTCCGATAGGAATACTAATTAAAATTTATTAAAAATTGTAATAATAATAAAGTTCGTAAAACAAACTACCTTGCTAAATAATAAAAAGGATAAACTCTTGATAATCAATAATTTTATATGAATTATTTACGTAACTTGTGTGAAAAGGTTAATATAGCGAAGTGTTATCGGCTATTCTATGGCAACACTGCAAAATTGAACATGAACTACAACAGTTGAAATAATATGAGCTTAAATACCAGTTTAAAAGGACGCTTAAGGAACACAAATTTGCCATTGACAAATGTATTGTATCCTTTATTTGAGGCGGTTGTAAATTCCATCCACTCCATTGATTCTCTTTTGAGGAAGGGGAAAATTTCTTCTTCAATTGATGGTAGAATTTCAATAAAAATACTTAGGACATCTCAAGAAATAGCATATTCAGATGTAAAGCCAGACATCATTGGATTTGAAATTACTGATAATGGTGTTGGTTTCAATACAGATAACTTCACTTCGTTTCAAACATTGGATTCAGAATACAAAATTGATTTAGGTTGTCGAGGAGTTGGTAGATTGCTTTGGCTTAAAGCATTTAATAAAATAAGCGTGAAAAGTATTTATGAAGAAAATGGAAAAATATATACCCGAACATTTGACTTTAATGCAACGAAAGATATTCATAACGAAGAGGTAAAAGAAACACCAATGGCAAAGATTGACACCTCAATTAAGTTATTTGACATTCAGAAAAATTATTCAAAGTATTTACGGAAAACCGCAGGAACAATTTCACGTGACTTGCTTGAACATTGTTTATGGTATTTCATACGTAATGGAGGTGCACCTGAAATTTTTATTGATGATTCAGGTGAACGAATTTCACTTCAAAAAGAATATGATTCATTAATGATAAATGCTTCCGACAGAACCACATTCAATATCAAGTCAAGAACCTTTGAAATAACACATGTAAAACTCAGATCATCTTTACAAAATAAACACAGTATTATTTATAGTGCTGCTGACAGAGTTGTGAAAGAAGATTCACTTCAAGGTAAAATCCCTGGACTATTTGGTTTCTTAAATGATGGCTCTGAAAACTTTGCTTACATGTGTTTCTTGACCTCAGATTATTTAACTGAAAAAGTAACGCCTGAACGAGTTGGTTTCAATATCAATGAAACAGTTGACGGAATGTTTGCTGATGATGAAATTTCATTTACTGAAATTAGAGACAACGCACTTAAAATTATTACTGAATATTTAGATCAATACTTAACTGAGAACAAAAAAATTGGAATAAAAAGATTGACGGACTTTATTGATAGCAAAGCTCCAAGATACAGACCTATTTTGGGAAGAATAACTGATAGTGACAAAATCGTTGACCCAAGTATTTCCGATAAAGATTTGGATATAAAACTTCATTCCCATTTGATGGCGTTTGAATCACAACTACTTGCAGAAGGACATGACTTAATGGTCCCTGATGGAATAGAAAACAAAGAAGATTACTCCAAACGCATTGACGATTATTTATCAAAGGCAAGTGACTTGAAGCGTTCTGATTTGGCAAACTATGTTGCACATAGAAAGGTAATTCTTGACTTGCTACGCAAGGCAATA
>JBDSHL010000413.1:0-2906 GCA_039918515.1 Saprospiraceae bacterium
TGCATTCAGCAACAGTACTCCTTGAGCTGCCCAGGAACTTAAATCACCATGAGTAGGAATTTCAACACCTAAATCAGTTTGTATTTCTTTAAAAATATTCTTTAGAGAAGGTGGAATTTTTATATGCTTTGGAACCGAAAAAGCCAATCCCATTGCTTCACCTATTCCATGATAGGGATCTTGTCCTAGTACAACAATTTTTACTTTCTCAAACGGACATAAATTGAATGCATTAAATATCAAGGAACCTGGAGGATAGATTATTCTTCCTTCTTTTTTTAAGGTTAATAATTTGGTCTTTATTTCTTTGAAATATTCTTTGTCAAATTCTTCATGCAAGATTTCATTCCAGGAAGATTCAATATTGACTTTCAAACTAATTAAAGGTTTATTTTTCTTCAGGAATATTTAATTCATTTTCCCACTTTCCTATAACTACTGTTGCAAGGCAATTGCCTAAGGTATTCACAGCTGTTCGCGCCATATCCATTAAAGCATCTATTCCTAGAATTGCCGCAATGGGCCATTCTGGAAGTCCAAATGAACTTGCCGTTGCAGCAAGTATAACAAGAGAGGCTCTCGCTACACCCGCTACTCCTTTACTGGTCAACATCAAGGTCAACATCATGATCACCTGTTGCCCAATGGTTAATTCAATTCCTGCTGCTTGCGCTACAAAAATTGAAGCCAACGCAAGATATAAAGTAGTGCCATCGAGATTAAAACTTAATCCTGTCGGCAATACAAAACTTACCACTTCTCTACTCACACCAAACTTTTCCATGTTCTCCATGGCCAAAGGCAATGCAGCTTCAGAACTTGCGGTGCCGAATGCTATACTCAATGGTTCTGCAACATGTGCGATGAATCTTTTGATAGGAATTTTTAGCAATAATATAATCGGTACAAATACCAACAATATAAAAACAACCAATGCAATATATAACGTTAATAATAATACGAGTAAATTTTTCATAACATCTACACCAAGATGTGCAATCGTATAAGCTATTGCACCACCTACAGCAAAGGGTGCAAACTTCATGATGATGTCAGTAAATTTAAACATGATGGAAGACAAGGATTCTGAAAATGTTAAGAATGGTTTCCTAGTTTCTTTGCTAACGAACATCATTGCAATTGCAAACAACAAAGTAAATACAACGATCTGTAAAACCTGTCCCTCAGAAATTGATTTAATAAAATTATCCGGAAACACATGCAATACCAATTCCTTCCATCCTTCTTGCTTTAAAGTTGGAGGCAATTCTTCTTTTATTCCCGATTGCATAATCCCTACACCAGCTTTGCTAATATTGATGGCAACTAAACCTACTACTAATGCAATGGACGTAACAATTTCGAAATAGAGAATTGACTTCCATCCCAGCCTTCCTACTTGCTTAATATTAGAATGACCGGCTATCCCTACAATCAATGTTCCAAACAATAATGGAGCAATGATACACTTGATCAACTTTATAAAGATCTTACTAAATATATTAAGATTGTTGGCAATCTCAGGAAAGTCATATCCAATCTCTGCTCCAACGAACATACTGATGAATATCCAAATCGAAACTTTGTTGTGATAAATTCCTAAACACAACATGGCTATTAACCCCAACCATCTGACTCCTCCACTTATCTGATCTGGCCAATTCAAATTAAGAAGTACTTCGAGGGTACTACAAATGCTTACTAATATTAAAAAATAGACGAAGTATTTGTAATGGGTTCGAATGAAATTTTTCAATCAAAAAAAATTTAGCTATTATTCAAATTCTTTCACTTTCTTCATTAGCTTTTTGCGATTCCATATTCCAATATATAATGGCATTGCACTCACCACGATAATTATTAATATTACAATTGTAAAGTTATTTTTCACAAAAGGAATATTACCAAATAAATAACCTAACAATGTCAATGGAATAATCCATAAGACGGCTCCTATGATATTATAAGATAGAAATTTACCAGCGTGCATCCTTCCAATACCTGCAACTAACGGAACAAATGTTCTAATAATGGGTAGAAACCTTCCTATGATCAATGCTATGCCGCCATACTTCTCATAAAATCTTTGAGTTCGTTCGATATATTCTTTATTAATCCATTTAGTTTTCATTTGTGACAGTCTTGGTCCTAACCAGCGACCTATATAAAAATTCAATTGATTTCCTAATATGGCACCAACAATCATAAAAATTAGAACATTTACTATATTTAAATTGCCGCTTGAGCACAATGCTCCCGCAGCGAACAATAAGCTATCACCAGGTAATATGGCCGTAACAACCAATCCTGTTTCACAGAAAAGAATTCCAAAAAGAATAAAATAAATATAAATTCCATATTCGGTTGTCAGCTCAATAAGATGCTTGTCAATGTGAAGTACAAAATCTATAATTTGCCTAAAAAAATCCATCAGATAACTAAATGAAGAGCTCAAAGATAAAATTTAACTTGACACTTTTCCCTCTAATTCAACCCGCTTTATGCAATAGAGTTTCGTAGTGAAAGTCAAATGGCCAATAAAGACTGGTGCTCTCCTGCCGTTCGGCTGGACACGGCCGGAGAATTTTTACCGCAAACATGGTCACCCCCATGGTGAGGATAAAAATTCGAGGAAGTACTAGGATTTGCAGGCACTTTGGCTTGTAATAGAAAGTCTATTGCATAATTCGGGTTCAAAGCTTGAATTTTCTTCAAATGTCATATTTATAAATATTCGAACCTATTTTTGATCCTGGATTTATGAAACATTCAATAAAAGATCTAAAAAATAAAGCATTAGAATTAGGCTTCCAATCTGTAGGTGTGAGTCGATCGAAGAAATTAGATAAAGAGGCCAAACTGCTTGAAGGATGGTTAAATAATCATTATCACGGTGAAATGTCTTA
>JBDSHL010000414.1:0-12800 GCA_039918515.1 Saprospiraceae bacterium
AGAATAAAAATCGACATCCAACAGAATTGGATCCCAATCAAAACTTGTATGTGAATCAGCAAGACCAATCGTAATTAATTGATGAGACGTCTGTTCTCTAATGGTACTTGTCCATTTTCTAACAATCATCCTTGCTTCCAACTTCGTATGTCCTTTGTGAAAAAAAGAAGGTTCATTCAATAAATCAAAGGCCATAATTGTAGATTCATCCTTATATCTCTTAGACAAATATTTCAAGTAAATATTATAATCTTCATCCAAAGGAAATTGATCGACTTGTTTTCCACCACTTACCAAAATAATTTTTAAATTAACTTGTTTTGCTGCTTGAATTAATTTATCCAATACTTCAAAATGATCTTCAAAGGGTTCAACAAATTCATGGTATTTCAAGGGTCCATAATAATAGGATATATCCAATGTTCCAGGAATTCCATTCGCCAGTTCTTCATTTTTTATCCCAAATTCAAAGTCGACAATTCTCAATACATTGAAACCTTGATCTTTAATCAAAGTAAAGTCGTGAATCAAATGTTCTAGGCATTCTTTTTCATCTCTACAATTGGTGCCAACAGGTGTTGTATAGTAAGACATGCTTCGACTTATCCAATATCTGCCTCTGTCTTCATGCCTAATATTGACCGCATAATTCATTACCAACGGAACAAAGATATTATTCTGAAAATAAAAGTTATTATTACTTAATTCAATAAATTGTGCATCTAGACACACTGAATGCAAAACAACAAAGAAAAACAAACAACAAATTCTTATCACAAATAATAATTATTAACGGATTAAATTAACAGATCCCTTTATTTCATTTCTTTTTGTTTCCTCACAGAATAAGACTTCATATTCAAGTTGATAAAAATAAGTTTCTGCAGGATCATTTGACTCTGGGATCCATGATAATTTTGGATCCATTTTATCAAATACTTTCTTACCCCAACGGTTGTAAATTTGCAAATGATAAGATGTAATAGAGTCTAACATATTAGTTTGAATTATTGGAGCAAATCTATTGTTCTCCGTAGATAGTGGCGTAAAAACATTAGGGAATTGAATAAATTTACTGAGATCATTACTAACAAAGACCACCTGATCAGTAGATAAATTACAATTACTTGAAGCGGTAACTGAGTAAGTCCCCGGTTCTGTAATTATTATCTTTGGCACTTTACTACCATTACTCCAAATATATGAATTATAATCTGTATGTGTAACATCAATTTCTTTGCCTTTTAAATAACAAATTGTGTCTTCTTTAATTAAATTTGCTTGATCATCAATCTTAGACTTAGATATAATTAATATACTGTCACGTATGGGCGGGCAGTTATTACTTAATTTAACTTCAACATAAATTTTACTATCATTTGAGTTGACATCAATGCTGTCTGTTTTAGCTCCTGTACTCCACAGTATATCAAAATATCCAGGAGTTATTCCAACTCGCACTATTTGATTTTGGCAAACTTCAATTTGATCTTCAAGTAAGTTCGGCGCATCTTTGACTTTAATTAACTCAACATCATCTACATAAGTGTAAGGGTAAACAGAAGTTGGTTTTCCTTGACCTATATATAAGGTATCATTTTTTCCTAAATTTGTAAATCGACCAATAATCAAATGATCTTCACCTCCGCAGGCTTTGTAAATAAAACTATATTGCTTATATTTGTCAGCTGGCAAAAATTCTCCATCTGGTGTTGTAAATTGTGGTGTTAGTATTTTTCCCAGATATGGTAAACCAGTATATTGTGGCAAGTTCTTTTGAAAATATACTCCGATTTCATCTAAACTATAACCACCTGATAATTCAACAGCTAACCAAAAACTAAACTTATATTCAGCTCCTGCTTGTAGTGGCTCATTAAGAACATTTCCCAAATATTCAAACTTTCCAAAACTAAAAAAACCTCCATGTCTTTTGCCCATATGAGGATAAGTACTACGAATATCAGATGATCCTTCAGTTACACCAAACCAATCCACAGGTTTATTGGCTCCATTTAAAAAACTAAACTCTACTCCCGGATTTCCAAACCTACCACAAAGATCACATTTCTCAAAGCCAGGGTTGCTGATTATATTTTGTGCACTATTTTCTAAAGTTGAAAATAAAAACAATAAAACAATCAATTCAATTTTTAATCTTTCATTCTTCATCTGTTATTCGTATTTCGTAATTCGCCATTTATAATTCATAACTCATCATTCATAACTTATCATTAAAAAAATCATCATTTATACTCAGGCCATCTTCCTGGGGTATAAGGCGCATTGTCCATTTCTAATTCCTTTTCCAATTCTTCAATACTATTGTTAATAGAACGAAGGTTTGTCAAACAACTTGAAAATTGTCTCGAAGCGATTTCATAAGATTCTTTATAAAATTCAGGAACTCCACTGGTCACTCCATATAAAGCTCCTTGTATTGTTCCAATGCGATCATTAATTGAAGATTTAGTTTCAAATTCACGACTTGCAATGCTTGGATCTCCTAGAAGTATAATGGTATTATCAAGAAGCTTTTTTCTAATAATTTCAGTGCGTTCAATAATTGATTTAGAAGAAGAGGTCAAGTCCATCGCGGCTAAATTGATATTGACTATTCTAGACTTCATTTTATCTACAATATCATTTGTAGCGGACACTGCTTTTACCAATTTGTCTACTTGTTGATAAAAACTTACATTTTCTTTAAAATCTGGTGCTGGTATTGTACTATTGTTGAGCATTTTGATATTAAAATTTTGTTTGTTTCCTATTTCTGTAACTATCCCATCTACAATTTTTGACATTTGAATTGAATAAGTACCAGGGTTCAATAAGTGTCCTACTTGTTCTGAAGAAAATAATTGATCTTCTGCTGGTGTAACTCTTGTATTAACAGGATCTGGAATGGGCCCTCGCATATCCCAGGATATCTTTTGGATGCCTTTTGCTACTTTTGTTTTTAAATGTCTTACGACATTTCCAGTAGCATCTTTAATAGTAAACAAAAGATAGGGATCGGATTGATTGTCTTCAATTCTCATACTATCTAAGCTTGGATAAAACACATTTTCTTTTTTTTCCCATTTTGCTTTTTCAATATCTTTGCGAATTGCTTTTAACTTTTTAATATCATCTTTGATGTAATAATAAAAATTCGCCACTGGCTCTGGATTTGCCGAAACAAAATAACTACTTCCTAGATGTCCTTTTCCTCTTAATCCATGTCTCAAAGATGGAATATACATAAGTGCATCTTTTATAGGAAAGATTACCGCTTCCTTTTGAAGATCTTCCTTCTTCACATTTCGTAAAAGTGAATAATCATCTAAGATATAAAAGCCTCTTCCAAAAGTCGCCAATACTAAATCATTTTCTCTTCTTTGAATTTCGATATCACGAATCGCTATGGTTGGCAACCCCGCTTTTAAAGTGTACCAATTCTCTCCTCCATTATTACTAAAATATAATCCAAATTCAGTTCCAACGAACAATAAATTTTTATCCAAATGATCTTCAGCAATACTGTATACACTGCCCCTTTCTGGAAGTTTTGAACTTATTAATTTCCATGTCTTTCCTGCGTCAGTAGTTTTGACAACATAGGGTTTGAAATCTCCATAACGATGATGATTAAAACAGGCATAGGCCGTATTTTTATCATGGAGAGAAGCAATAATCTGATGAACATAAGATTGAGCAGGAATTCCAGAGATATTATCAATTGATGTCCAATTTTTTCCACCATCCTTTGTAAGTTGAATCAATCCGTCATCTGTTCCAACCCACAACATATTCTCATCAAATTTAGACTCAGCAATAGTTGTGGTCTGACCAAACAAATCTGTACTGGTGTTTTTGGCAACTGCATCCATTGGCCACACACGGCCCATAATTTCAAGTTTATTTCTGTCCAGTTTTCTACTAAGGTCAGGGCTGATTACCTTCCAATTATCACCACGATTATCTGTTCGGAAAATTTTATTTGATCCAAAATACAATCTTTTATTATCGAATTGACTGATCAACAATGGTGAATCCCAATTCCATCTTAATGCTGGATCATTTTCTCCTTCTATTGGTTTAATAAGTAACATTTCTCCATTCTTGCGATCAAATCTAATTAATCCTCCATATTGACTTTGCGCAAAAATGATATCTGGATTAGATTGATCCACTTGAGTTTCAAATCCGTCTCCAGTTGAAGTCGCATACCAATCATCATTCGACACTCCATTCCCAGAAATATTTCTACTAGGTCCACCTAGACTCATATTGTCTTGAGTCCCTCCATGAACATGATAGAAGGGAAGCGCATTATCAGTAGTTACTTTATAAAATTGGGTAATAGGTAGGTTTGATTTATAATCCCATGAATTTGCAAGATCATAAGTTTCATATATTCCTCCATCACATCCAACGAGTAAATGATTATTGTCTTTAGGGTCTATCCAAATGGCGTGATTGTCAATGTGTTTATTTATTTCACTTAAATTAGATACCGTCTTGCCACCGTCATTGCTTAATTTAAAATAAGAATCGGTAATATAAATTCTATCAACATTAACAGGATCACAAATTATTTCTTGATAATAATTTCCAGCAGTCTGAAGTCCAGATCTTTTTTCCCAATTAGAACCGCGATCAGTACTGCGATAAATTCCGCCATTTTCTCTGGATTCTATTACTGCAAAAACAATATCTGGATTGACAGGACTTAACGCAATACCAATTCTGCCAAGATCACCTATCGGCAATCCTCCAGCTAATTGTTTCCAGGTCTGTCCTCCATCTATACTTTTAAATAATGCCGATTCAGGACCTCCGCCAACATACATATACACCTTTCTCATTCGCTGATGAAAAGCGGCATATATTACTTTAGAATCTCTTGGATCCATTGCAATTTCATTACATCCTGTATAAGCGCTTACTGATTTGATCAAATTCCAAGTCTCGCCGCCATCTGTAGTTTTATATAATCCTCTATCGCCACCTTCTTTCCACAATGGGCCATATGATGCTACGAAAACAATATTTGAATTAGTGGGGTCAATGAGTATCTTTCCAATGTGCTCGGAATTTTTTAATCCCATATTTTTCCAGGTTTTTCCTCCATCCAGGCTCTTATAAACTCCGTCGCCATAGGCCACTGATCGCTGATTGTTGTTTTCTCCTGATCCAACCCAAATCGTATTGCTATTACTAGGATCAATGCTAACACAACCAATAGAATAAGATCCTTGACCATCAAATATTGGTTTAAAAGTTGTTCCTCGGTTAATGGTCTTCCATACTCCGCCACAAGCAGCAGCAACATAATATTCATTTATATTACTTGGATTAACCGCGAAGTCAACTACTCTTCCAGAAGTTACTGCTGGTCCAATACTCCTAAAACTTAAGGCTGTGAAGGTCTCATTGTTTATTTCAATAGGCTTCTGAGCAAATAGACTTCCTATTGAAAGACATAAAATAGAAAAAAGAAATAATGATTGTTTCATAATTGATTTTAAAAAGGGCTTAAAAGTAGATAAAAAATATATTCATTGGTAAATATTCTCCTATGAAATCTTAAAAAGGTCGGATTGTTCAAAAATCTACTAATTTTAGGCATTCATAGAATTTAAAATTATTAAAATGAAAAATATTTTTTCGCTTGTTTTTTCTATAATTCTAAGCCTCACTTTAAGTTTTAATTTGTATGGAAAAACCTGGTTGGTTGGTTCTAATAAATCCAATACTACTCCTTCTTCAATAAGTAATTTAGTCAAAGATGGGGATACGATTTTAATTGATGCAGGGGTGTATGTAAAAGATGTCTGTTTTTGGAAAGCAAATCATTTACTTATTAGAGGTATGAATGGACGCGCGCATTTAAAATCTGGCGGAACAGCTGCAGGACAAAAAGCAATCTGGGTTATTCAAGGCGATTCAACTATTGTTGAAAATATCGAATTTTCTGAATGTAAAGTTTCCGATAAAAATGGTGCAGGTATTCGACTTGAAGGAACGCATTTGGTGGTAAGAAATTGTTACTTTCACCATAACGAAGATGGAATTCTTGCAGGTGATAATTCCAATAGCAATATAATTATTGAGTATTCTGAATTTGCATTTAATGGATTTGGCGATGGTTTGTCTCATAACTTATATATCAATCATGTCAATTCATTACTTTTTAGATTTAACTATTCACATGATGCAGTTGTCGGACACTTACTTAAATCAAGAGCTCATAATAATTATATTTATTACAATAGATTATCCGAGGAAGCTGGAGATGGATCTTACGAAGTTGACCTTCCTAATGGCGGCTTGAGTGTGTTACTCGGCAACATCATTCAACAAGGCTTAAATTCTCAAAATAGTACAATTATTTCTTATGGAAAAGAAGGCCTATCAAATCCTACTGAGCATTCACTGTACTTAAGTCACAATACCCTAGTAAATGAAAAAGCGAATGGCACATTTGTTCAAATTCAAAATGGAACAGGTTTGTTTTTTTCCCTTAATAATATTTATGCAGGTGCTGGTAATAAAATCAATGGCACAGCAACTTCCACTAATGAATTTGGTTCTATTATAAATACTTCGATTCCATTTTTTAAATTTGTAAATGCGACAACTCTGGATTATCAGTTAACAGTGAATTCACCGTGTTACAATAAAGGATATTTTAGCAAAATCATGTTCCCTTTGTTAACCCCACTTTTGCAATATGAACATCCGAATAATTTTTCATTACGGAAGATAGAATTTTTAGCGGATGTGGGTGCATTAGAATCCCATTTTCTTCATCCTTTCTTAAACCCTATTGAAGGTATTTATGGTAAGGATTTCATTATTCCTAATTATGTCGACTGGAAAGTAATTGGAATACAAGATGCTTTCTGTGGTACCAAGACATACGATGGCCACCAAGGGACAGATTTTATAATTACTGGTTTCGAACATATGTCAAAAGGTGTAAACGTTCTTGCAGTTGACAGTGGAATTGTCACTTCAATTAAAGATGGTCTTTTTGATATGGAAACGGTTTCCGACACAAACAAACATCTAGGCAATTTCATCTGTATTAAACATCCCGGAAATTATTACACCTATTATGGTCATCTGAAAAAAAATTCGATCAAAGTAAAATCAGGTGATAAAGTTATTCCATCCCAAGTCATAGGTCAAGTTGGTTGCAGTGGCAATTGTACGGATCCTCATGTACATTTTGAATTATGGTGGGATAGCCTACAAGTGATAGACCCATTTAGTGGAAACTGCGGAAATTCAAATAACTTCTGGCTTAATCAAATTGATTACGACACTAGTTATCAGCTATGGAAGAGCGGACTAAAACCTGGATTAACAAGTCTTGATTCCTTGAGATTTCATCAATATAGTAGACTTCAATATGATATTAACAATGATTATTACATAAGTTATTGGAATTTGGAATACGGGCTTCGGAAAGGTGATGTTTCCACTATGCAATGGTTTAATGAAGTGGGGGCGAAAGTTTGGCAATTTGACTTTAATCATACAGACGACGAATGGTACTATTATTACTATTCGAATGTGGACGTAAAGACATTAGGAATTTGTGATCATTGCAAAGCACGATATTTGGTGAATGGTAAGCAAAAGGATGAAATTATTTTCAGGATTTCTAATTCTACGCTAACTTATGAATATTCAATAGAACAATTGTTAAATCAACAAGGCAGTAGCTTAATTCTTAAGTCAGGGGTTAAGGATTTAAGTATTACAGAATTATCAGGTAACAGAGTCATTGATTTATATAACAAGCATATGGAAGAACTTGATTTAAGCTTCTTAATACCCGGCATTTATATTGCACGATTCTCTTATAATAATAAAATATATACAAAAAAACTAGTCGTAATGCATTAATTAATTAGTTGCTGATAACAATTCTTAATAATTCCAATATATAGGTATTATTGTTAATCTTAAAAAAACTAATATGAAAACGATATTCGCATTCTTTATGCTATTTAGCTTTATCCAAATAGGCTCCAGTCAAATCAGTGCTAAATGGATTGGTGGACATTCTGGCAGACCCAATGACTGGAATTGTAGTAATAATTGGAGCAATAACAAAGTCCCAAATGAATTTACGGATGTTGTAGTGTCTTTTGTAGACTTCAATGACCCTACTTATCCCATCATTAAAAGTGGTCTTTGTAAAGTACACAGTCTTAGAATTCAATATGGAACAATCTTGAAAATAGATTCTAAAGCTAAATTAACAGTTCTTACTGAATCTTCAACCCCCCTTGATTTAAGGACTATCAAATTGAAAGGTAGCTTAGTTACGCCTAATGGAAGCATGGAAATTGCTTATCAAGGATTATAAAATGAATACCAATAAAATTTTAAGAAAATAAAAAATTAGTAATGGATTTACAATTCATAAAACTTCGACCAATGAAAAAAAATTATTTTAACTTTTGGAATAGCTTTATGCTCTTAGGTCTTATTTCTTCATGCTGCATTCCTTGCAATGATCCAGCACTTATAAAACCAGCATCAACAGGCTGCCACACACAAGTTCAATGGGAATATGCGCAAGCAGTGACTCATAGCAATGGAACAATGACTAGTTCCATTAGCATCATTCCGAATCCTAATGTTCCAATTAATACTACATTAACCGATTCTACTTCGACCTCAGTATTTGTAAGTGCGACGGATACCATTTGTGGCATTAAATGTATATCCTTGAATGGAGGATTTGGCTTAACTTGTTCAGGTCCTATGGGAGTAGGAATTGCCATTGATGGACAAATCGCAAGACAATCCGATTGTTCACCATTAAGTAATTGTGCATTTAAATCAATACGATTATCAATACCAAATCTTGAATCTTACATGCGTACTTGTAACGCACCAAAAGTCTTTACAACTGGAGGTATAGGTATAAATGCAATTATAGAAAACACAGCAGGTCAGAAGGATACCAGTAGGTTGACTATTCAATTCCATTAAATTCAAATTATAAATGAAAATAGCATAACTGGATTATCATTAACTAAACCAAATGAATATAGACATCAAGACCTCAAGTGAACATACTTGACATTCAGTAGAAAATTATCCTATATTAAAAGAATAAAATTTGAAAAACTCTACTTATTAAAAAACTCAGGCACTCTTTCCATAGTTCTATGCATCCTTGGTATAGATTCATGTTGCACATATGAATTCTCAGGATTCAATTTGACATAGTTCTGATGATATTTCTCTGCATTCCAGAATTTAGAATACTTAATTAATTCAATGGCAATTGGTTTGCTGTATTTGCCAGATTTATTCAATTCTATAATATATTGCTGTGCAATATTTTTTTCATCCTCATTTCTATAGAAAATAATGGATCTATACTGAGTTCCATGATCAGGTCCTTGTCCATTTACTTGCGTTGGATCTAAAGATGCAACAAAAACTTTTAACAAAGATGCGTAAGTAATTTGTTTAGGATCATACTCGAATTCAAAGGATTCTGCATGCCCAGTTGATCCTGATCCAACTTCTTCATAACTAGGATTTTCTGTTTTGCCTCCTGCATAACCTGAGATCACTTCTTTCACACCAATAACTTTTTCAAAAGTTAATTCCTCGCACCAGAAACATCCTCCTGCAAAGGTTGCTTTCTTTAATTTAGATTGATCTTCGATTGGGATAAATTTTAAACCAACACCGTCAATACAATATCTCAAACCTGTCGGCTTTGGCCCATCATTAAAAATATGACCTATATGAGCATCACATCTCTTACAAGTTAGTTCATCTCTACTCATTCCATGAGTATCGTCTTTACTAATGTCAATACTTTTAGTTGAATAATGTGTAAAAAAACTTGGCCATCCTGTACCAGAATTAAATTTAGCTTCGGAACTAAATAATGGATTATTACAACACACACAAGCATAAATTCCCTTATCATGATTGTCATATAATGGACTTGAAAAGGGGCTTTCTGTACCTTGCTGTCTTGCAATATTATATTGCTCTTCCGTTAATAGTTTTTTCCATTCCATATCAGTTCTAATTACCTTATCTTTCCAGTTGGTATCTATATCATTAGTAAATGAAAGCTTCGGCTCTTGAACTACTTCAGGATTTTCCTTTGTTTCCTTCACTTTGGTTGTCTGTGCACAATTACATATAGTACATATCAATAAGAAGAAATTAATGAATGATTTCATAAGATTTTATTAATTTATTTATTTCTTTTCAAATATAACATAGTTAAACATTTAATTTAGACATTTGTTCCAAATTAAAAGTTAAAATATGCCTTCATTAAGCGTTGAACAAATCTATACTTCGTGTCTTGCTCAAGGCAGTTATTATATCGTCTCCAATAATGAAGCAATAATTATTGATCCCATAAGAGAAGCTAAACCTTATTTGGATAGGCTTGCCAAAGATGGGGTCAAATTAAAGTATATCCTTGAAACCCATTTTCATGCAGATTTTGTTTCAGGGCATCTGGATTTGAGTAAATTAACGGGTGCACCTATTATTTATGGTCCTGAAGCCCATACAGAATTTGATTTTATTCAAGGAAAAGATGGCGAATTTTTCAAATTTGGCAATTGTAGCTTTAAGCTGATACATACGCCAGGTCATACATTGGAAAGTTCTGTTTATTTATTATTTGATGAAAATGGAAAAGAATATTCACTATTTACTGGGGACACGTTATTTATCGGTGATGTTGGAAGACCAGACTTGGCTCAATTTAATTCTAATTATTCTCAAGAAGATCTAGCTGGAATGCTTTATGATTCGCTCCGAAATAAAATTATCAATTTACCCAGTAACATAATTATATATCCAGGACATGGTGCTGGTAGTGCTTGTGGAAAAAGCATAAGTAAGGAAACTATTTCAACTTTAGGAATACAATTAGAAACAAATTATGCATTAAGAAAAAATATGACACGTGAAGAATTCATTCTAGAAGTTTTAGATGGACTAATTAATCCACCCGATTATTTTAGAATGAATGTCGCAATTAATAAATCAGAATATACTCAACTTGACGATCTTCTTTTGTCTTCCAATCATCCTTTAGATTTAAGTGAGTTTGAGACCTTATCAAACAATCCTGAAATTCTAATTCTTGATTCACGTGATCCTACACTTTTCTTTACTCAGTATATTCCTGGCTCGTTAAGTATTGGTTTAGATGGAGATTTTGCTCCTTGGGCAGGCTCTATTATTTCAAATGTTAATCAACAAATAATTTTAATTTGTGATGAAGGTAAAGAAGAAGAGACCATTATTAGATTAAGTAGAGTTGGATTTGATAAAGTAATCGGATATCTTAAAGGAGGAATTCATACCTGGAATATTGCTAATAAACCAACAGAACACATATTTAGAATTACTGCTAATCAATTTGCCGAATCGACTCTTTTTAAAAATGCTCAAATATTCGATGTGCGAAAAGAATCGGAATTTCAAAAAGGACATCTTGTCGGGGCATTGAATCTCCCATTGGCAAATATTCATAAATGGTCAGATGAAATAAATGAAATAAATCCATTTGTCATTCATTGTGCCACAGGATATAGGAGTATGATCGCTTCAAGTATATTAAAAGCAAAAGGAATATATAATTTTGTAGAAATTGAAGGAGGCTATAAAGCTATTTCGAAAACTCAAATCACCATTAAAAATTAAGAAAAAACCATGACCGACTAATATAAATCAATAAATATGATTTTTGAATACTGCTGCGAGGATGATATTGAGCAAATAATAAAGTTGTACACTGTGGCTATTGAATTTCAGAAAAATATTTCTAATCAAAATTGGCTTGATTTTGATAGAAGCAATATAATGGTAGAAATTGGTAATCAACTTATTTGGAAAATTGTAAGAGACAATAAAATTGTAGGCTTGTTCAATATACTTCTTAACGATGAAGTCATATGGGGTGAAAAAGAAAATAATTTGTCTATATACCTTCACAGAATTGTTGCTGAAAGATCATTGCCCTTAAAATTAATGCCCTTAATTATTTCCTGGGCACGAGAATATGCTCAATCAATCGGAAGAAATTTTATCAGAATGGATACTTGGAGCGATAATCCAAAATTAATTGAATATTATATGAATCTTGGATTCAAAAATTTAGGGTCTTTTCAAGCAGCAAATCCGAATTGTGTTCCTGCTAATTATTCCTCCATTTCTCTGGCATTACTTGAATTACAAATAAATCGACATTGAACAATCAAAATCCATATTTAAAATGGATATTACTAAGTTTATTGGCTGCAATCTGGGGAAGTAGCTTTATCCTTATTAAGAAAGGATTAAACTCTTATGGCTATTTAGAAGCAGCAACACTTAGAATGATGTCTGCTGGTGCAATATTCATTATTTTCGCAATAAAAGAAATAAAAACAATCCCAAGAGATCGATATCCATATGTATTTATGGCCGCTATTTTTGGTATGTTCTTGCCTGCTTATTTGTTCTGTCTTGCGCAACAACATGTTCAAAGTTCAGTTGCAGGATTACTCAATGCACTTACTCCCGCTTTTGCTTTTATTTTTTCAATATTTATATTCAAATCTAAATATAAGCGAGTTCAAATTATGGGCTTAATACTTGGTCTAATGAGTGCCCTATTATTAGCATTCGAACGCTCTAATTCGGTTATTACTTTTAATATTTATGCTTTATTTATTGTTGTTGCAACGGCAAGTTATGGCTATAATATTAATCTTGTAAAAAATAAATTACAGGAAGTTCCCTCACTTGCACTT
>JBDSHL010000415.1:0-3733 GCA_039918515.1 Saprospiraceae bacterium
TTAATCCATACTGTTGGAAATAATTGAACTTCTGTGAATTTACCAATAGAATTTTTATCAATGGATAATATTCCTTTCGGTTGATCAGTGTATTTGCTAACTATAATATGGTTATCTGCACAAAAATGTAAATACCAAAGCATGTGACATGCAGAAAGTGAAGCCAAAAGTAAATGTTCGGGATTATACTTCGTTTTATCTCCTCTAAATGCCGGATCAGACGAACAAAATAAATCAGGTTTGTCTTCACATGATATAATATGATCTCGTGAATAAGCAGTATAAGCTGATGTGCCGCTGCCCAAATTACCAGCCCATTCTAATTTCAATTCATATTGATGTTCCATGTGGAGCTTTTCTACCGCTTTGAAATGATATTTAGTCCAATTTTCTCCGCCTTTGGCAGATCAAATGTATATAAATTTATACTAGGCGGCATAATACTCTGTAAGATTTTTAAATTATTGGCATAATCCAAAAATCACATTGCTATTAATTGATAAATTGATCCATACCATTTTTAAGATTCGAAATAATGGTATTAATTTCAATTTTATTCAATATTCCAACGGATATTCGATACCATTCTGAATCAGAAGAAGTTCCAAAAGCATTAAAAGGCACTACTCCAATATTGCATTCATCAAGTAAGAATTGAGTTACATCCGATTGCATAACTAAGGTGCGATTATTTTGTAGTTTCTTTCCTTTCCAAGGGAATTTAACTGTTAAATAAATAGCGGCTTGAGGTGGAACAATATCAATTGGATATGAATTTAGCTTCAAGGCTTGAATTCCATTGAATAAACCATTCAATCTAAGTTCAATTTCGGATTTAAACACATCCATGAATTTTTCAACTGCTTTCTGGTTTTTTAAGAACCTTGCTGTTGCAATCTGTTCTGCCTTAGGAGCCCAAGCACCAATATGTGAGAGTATAGCCCGCATTTTACTCATGATGATTTCTGGTCCAAAACTCCAGCCAACTCTTACTCCAGTACCTGCAAAAGCTTTGGATATTCCATCTATATAAATGACGTACTCTTTTAATTCAGGAACCAATTCAACTGGATGATAATGAATAATGCCACCAAAAGTTAATTGCCAGTACATCTGATCGTACATAACATATAAAGGCTTCATCAGGCCTTTTCTTCTTTTATTTTCGTCTAATACAAGTTGGCAAATCTCTAGCAGTCCCTCTCTTGTAAAAACGGTACCTGTAGGATTCTGAGGAGAGCATAATGCCAATAAACAAGCTTCCTGAATATAGGGTTCAATATCTTTAGCTGTTAGCATGAAATTCTGATTGTCACCTACTTCTAATTCTATTTTTCTCGCCCCTACAAGATGGCAATAATGATTGTTGTTCCAAGAAGGTAGCGCATAAATTACAGCATCGCCCGGATCTAGAATTGTTCTATATACTGCATAGATTAATGGTCTTGAACCTCCTGCGATCAATATATTATTTGCATCATAATTTAGGCCTAAAATTTCCTGTATTACTTGTGAAATTGCTTGTCTTAATTCAAATTCTCCATGTGCTGGAGGATAATTGGTCTGTCCTTCCTGGTAAGCATTTATTATTTCCTCTTCCAGTTCTTGAGGGATAGGAAAAAATTTTGAATCAAAATCACCAATGGTGAGATTATAAATATGTTTTCCTTCCTTTTTCTTAATATTTATTTCATTGTTTAACCGTATTATTTCTGAAGGTATCAGATGGGCGGCCATTTGAGAAACGTCATATATTAATTGTTCTGTAGGCTGAGTCATGCTTCGTTAAGGTTTATGCCACAAAATAATAAATATTCATTACAAAGGAATAATTTATAAGTTTGCAGCAATTATATTGAAAGAATGGATAATAAAAAGCAGATTCAATTTTTAAGTGGTCCTTTATCCAGATGGCAAGAATTCAAGTATCTATTAGATGTCTGTTATGACATGGTAAAAGGTATGCGATCATTACATTTTGTTGGACCATGCGTAACAATATTTGGTTCAGCCCGATTTAACGAGAATCAAGAGATTTATAAGTCTACTATGAAACTTTCAGCTGAAATAGCTCAATTGGGTTTTACGATTCTGACAGGGGGTGGTCCAGGGATAATG
Source organism: Saprospiraceae bacterium (assembly GCA_039918515.1). GTDB lineage: Bacteria > Bacteroidota > Bacteroidia > Chitinophagales > Saprospiraceae > Vicinibacter. The sequence continues at coordinate 2,119 of JBDSHL010000415.1, forward strand.
GAAGCAGCCAATAGAGGTGCCAAAGCTGTAAATGGAAGATCCATAGGGTGTAATATAAGTCTACCTTTTGAGCAAAAGCCTAATCCATACTTGGATAAGTGGGTTACAATGGATTATTTTTTTACCAGAAAAACAATGCTTATTAAATACTCTTATGCATTTGTAGTAATGCCGGGTGGTTTTGGTACAATGGATGAATTTTTTGAGGCATTAACACTGATTCAAACAAAGAAAATATCCAATTTCCCTATTGTTCTTTTTGATACAGAATATCATAAACATTTAATAGAATTTATTGCTGATTTAAGTAGAACAGGGGCCATTCATAGCGAAGATTTGAAACTTATTCTCGCAACGAATAGTGTAGAAGATGCAGTAAATCATATTAGAACGAACATTGAGATAAAATCTATACTTTCTAAGTATAATTCACCAACGGCTAGTACATGGCTATTTGAAAAGGAATTGGTATCGAAGCCTTAAATTTTAATTTATTGAATTTAAAGGTTCCAAGTCCTATTGAAACCTTAAGTGATCAATGGTTGAACAAAGCAATGTACATTAAAAGAGATGATCTTATTCATCCTATTATTTCAGGGAATAAATGGAGAAAAATTAAGGGTCATTTAATACATTTTAAAGTCCATGATTATAAAAAATTATTAAGTGTAGGTTCAGCTCATTCTAATCATTTGCACGCTTTGTCTTATGTCTGTAAAGAACTGAATATTCCATTCAAAGCATTGATTTATGGAAGTTATGAAAGTAATAAATCTCATATGATTAGTGATTTGCATCAATGGCAAACAGAAATTGAATTTATTAATCGCAATCAAGTAACTGATTTTAATTATTCCGAAAATATTTTTTTGGATAATAATTACTTCATTCCGGAAGGAGGGAAAGGCGAATGTTCGGAAGTTGGACTTAAAGAATTATTAAATGAATTGCCTTCAAATTTTGATCAGCCTAATAATGCAATAATTATTCCATGTGGCTCAGGTACCAGTCTTCGAGGAATATTAAATCAATCTTTAGCATTTAGGATTTTTAGTTTTTCTCCAGTTAAATCAATGTGTAATGCAATAGTTCATCCTCGTCTTCATTGGTTAAATGATCGTGCTCAAATGAAGTTCGGAGGATGCAATAATTCATTAATAGAGTTTATTTTTAATTTTTATGAGAAAGAAAAAATCCTACTTGATCCAATTTACAATTCAAGATTATTTCAACTTTGTGTTGAAAATGCCAGTGAATTTAAAGATTTTGATCAAATTATTTATGTGAATTCTGGTGGAGCTCAGGATTGGAGGCCATATTTTGATAGATATCCTTCGGCCATTAAATTGAAATCTATTTTTGATAAATATTAGTGATCAGAAATAAGTTGAACTTTAATATTGTGTTTTCCCTGTAAGAATCTTCTAATAATTCCATTAGATTCAATATTTCCTCTGTAAGGATCAAGGGCATTTATAAGTTGTTCGGAACTAGTATATGGATGATCAATATCTAAGTATCCATAAGCAATGCAAAATCCATCCTTGATAACGAATAATGATTTTTCCAAATTATTTCGTCCACGATCCTGAAGGTACATATCTTTTGTAAAAAA
>JBDSHL010000416.1:0-2990 GCA_039918515.1 Saprospiraceae bacterium
CCATAAACTGTACAAGAAGAGGAAAAAACAAAGGACTTTATTTTCCATAAATCGGCCAATTTTAAAATGTTCAGTAAACTCTTAAGGTTATTGTCATAATAAAACAATGCGTTAGATAAAGATTCGCCTACTGACTTTAATGCTGCAAAATGAATTATTCCATCTAAGGATGACAATTCTTCTAACAAAAAATCTACAGAACTATCTAAAGAAAGATCTAATTGAATATTTCGAATGCTTACACCAGTTATTTCGTTTATGCCAACTAAACATTTCTCATTTGAATTAATTAAAGAATCAATGCTAATTACTTCAAATCCTGATTCAAGAAGATGTACAATGGTATGACTACCTATATATCCACATCCACCTGTAACTAAAATCTTAACCTTTGACATAAATTAAATAATAAAGTTACCATTTTCATAAATCAGCTTTCCATCAGCAATAATTTTTCCACCTTTTTTCATATCAGTAATTAAATCCCAATGAATTGTTGATTTATTTTTTCCGCCACATTGATAATAGGATTGACCAACCGCCATATGAATAGTTCCTCCTATCTTTTCATCAAACAAAATATTCTTTGTCGCTTGATTAATCTCTTTATTGGTTCCTATGGCTACTTCACCAAAATACCTACTTCCTTCTACTGCAAATACTTTATCAAGACATGATTGGCCGATCTTAGCACTGTATTCAGTTATATATCCGTCTTGAACTTGTAATTTTATTCCTTGAACGTCTTCTCCGTACATTATTGTAGGGTAATCAAAGTAAATAGTACCGCATACACTATTCTCAACTGGACTTGTAAAAACTTCTCCAGATGGCATATTTGATTTACCATCAGAATTAATCCAAATTCTGTCCTTGACATTAAATTCAATTTTCCAATCGTTATGACTATACACAACATGTTGGACTTGATTGAGATAATCGACTATTCTCTGTTGCATATTGCTTAATTCTTTCCACCCTTTAGCTGGATTTTCCAAATCAATCTTACAAGCTTTCACAATAAATGAAGTATAATCTTCTATGCTCATATTGGCTTGTTCAGCGCCATAGATAGTAGGAAATTGACACAAACTTCTTTTAAGACTTCCTGAACCTAATCTATCAAAATATATCTCTTGAAATTTTGTTAAAACTTTTGAACTCAATTTTTCTTTAACTGGATCAATAAGAAAAGTATCTTTAGGCTTGTAGGGTGCTTTAATTACAAGATAAGCATCACATTTAGAAATTAAATCTAACTTATATTGTGGAAAATATTCTAATTGTTTTTCATATCCAAAGGCCATCAAATTTTCTTCTTTTGCTTCATATTCAATTTCGACTTCTAGAATAGCTCCTGCCTGAATACAATACTTAGAAAATTCATTAACCAAGTCATTTGCAAGACTTGTTGTTCTCAAATAAACCAATTCACCCTCTTTAAGGTATAAGGAATAATCAACAAGTAACTCTGCGTATTTACTTATCCATTTCATAAGGTGGAACTACCATTGTTTACTTATATACGGATATCTTATTAAATATTGCTTTGCAATTATTTCTTTCAAATTGATTCGCAACAATTCAATATTTTCAGATGACTTAGCAGAAATGAATTCCATATCACAATTAAATTGTTCTTGAAGTTTAGATTTTAAATCCCCTTCCAATTCAGAACTTATTTCTTTGTCCAACAATGCATCGAAGTTAGTTAAACGATAAGCATCCATTTTATTGAATACCATAACAATTTTCTTTTGATCAACACCAATACTTTTCAAAGTTTCATTAACTACAGTTATTTGATCCAGATATTGAGGATGAGAAATATCAATTACATGTAACAATATATCACATTCTCTTACATCGTCAAGGGTAGACTTAAAACTTTCTATAAGATGATGTGGCAGTTTACGAATAAATCCAACAGTATCAGATAATAAAAACGGCATTGCTCCCCATACTACTTTACGCACTGTTGTATCCAATGTTGCAAACAACCTATTTTCTGCAAATAATTCAGACTTACTTAACAAATTCATTAAGGTAGATTTACCAACATTGGTATAACCTACCAATGAAACACGAATCATTTCATCTCTATTTTTCCTTTGAGTAAAACTTTGTAGATCGATTTTCTCTAATCTTTTTTTGAGAAAAGCAATTTTCTCTTTTACAATTCTTCTATCTGTCTCAATCTCTTGTTCTCCTGGGCCTCTCATTCCAATTCCTCCTCTTTGTCTTTCTAAGTGATCCCACATACCTCTAAGTCGAGGATAAACATATTGCAATTGTGCTAATTCCACTTGAGTTCTTGCTTGGGACGTTTGAGCTCTACTAGCGAAAATATCAAGAATCAAAAAACTTCTATCGACAATTTTAATTTTCAATACAGATTCAATAATATTTTGTTGTTTACCTGAAAGGTCATCATCAAAAATCACTAAATCAACGAGAAAATTTTCTATATAATTACGAATTTCATTTAACTTGCCGCTTCCGATATATGTCCGGGAATCTGGACCATTTAACTTTTGAATAAATCGTTTAACTGTTTTAGCGCCAGCAGTTAACGCCAGAAACTCTAATTCATCTAAATGTTCTCGAATTAAATCTTCATTTTGATGAGGAAGAATAATTCCTACAAGGATGGCTGATTCTTCACCTGATGAATCTGATTTTTTTTGAGAATCAATGTTCCAAGAAGAGTTTAACACTATATTTTAATTATTTTGTTTAAATAAATATAAAATTATTTTAAATTAGAATATCCACCTAAATTGATGACATTATTAAATCCTATCGATTTCATAAATTCCATTGCTTTCTTACTTCTTAGACCAGAAGCACAGTATAAATAGTACGTCCTTGTTTTATCAAATTTTATTGATTCGCTTTGCAAATCTCCACTATCCCAATCATAATGTAAAGCTTCATTTCTATGACCACTATTCCATTCATAATTGCTTCTAACGTCGATCACTATACCA
>JBDSHL010000417.1:0-5083 GCA_039918515.1 Saprospiraceae bacterium
CATAATAGAAGTATAAAGTTATTGCAACTATGCCACTTAATTGACAACAACAATACCATTGAAATTTTAAGTAAAGGCTTTACTTTAAGTTTACAAAAAAACAAAAGAATCAGAACTAAAAAAGACATCGATAATTCAATTCCACTTACCACTATTTTTGTAGACGGAAGTATACTTAGTACAATTACAAAATCATGAAAAAATCAAAATTAACCTATGAAGAATCTTTAAAAATTCTTCAAGATATCATTGAAAATCTTCAGAATGACCGATATAGTATGGAAGAGTTGTCCATCGCGTTGATTCAAGCCAAAGAAATAATTAGCAATTGCGAAGAAACATTAAGAGGCCTACAAGACAAAATCTCAGAAATTAATACTTAAACCCGCTTTATGCAATAGCCTTTCTATTACAAGCCAAAGTGCCTTTAAATCCTAGCACTTCCTCGAATTTTTATCCTCACCATGGGGGTGACCATGTTTGCGGTAAAAAATTCTCCGGGAGCACCAGTCTTTATTGTCCTTTTGACTTTCACTACGAAACTCTATTGCATAAAGCGGGTTAGTGTACTAGGATATTTTTCGACGAAAGTACAACTTAAGGTCATGAAACAAATTTCTATCTCTCATAGCTGTCCAACTAAGTAGAATTCCTGGAATAACAATAATAGCGCATGGAATCCAAGCTCCGAACTGTGCACTGACTGCAAGACTCTCAGATAACCTTTTGAAAAAAGTATTTAAAAGAATATAGCTTACAAAAACAAGAATACATAATAATAATGGATAGCCATATCCACCTTTTCTTACGATGGCGCCTAAAGGTGCTCCAACAAAAATAAATATTAAACAAATCAGTGCATAGGAGTATTTAATTAAGAGCTCATAAATAAACTTGCTTTCACGAACGCTAATGGATCTTAATGATTCTTCATAGCTTACTTTGGCATTAATATCTCTTTCGTATAATGCATAAGCCTGCCTTGAATTAGCTAAACTTTGTAGAGTATCAGGATGAAATAGTTTATTCTGCAACTTTACAACAATTTCAGAATCTCTTTGCTGAATATTATTTTCAAATCGAAATCTACTATTTTCTAAATGGTCACTATTTTCAGAGGGGTTTAACTTTAATATTGAATTTTTTTTGCTGGCAATAAAAACTTTATTGTTTAGGCCAAATCTATCCAACATAGGAACGCGCAATCTTTGTTTCTCTTGATCGAGACTATCAATATCAACTCTTAATTGTGAAGAGTTCTTCATTTTTTGGTTGCCTTTGAATAATTCTTCATCTGTTTTTTCTAAGTCAAATTCTTTCAAACTAAAGACTTTAGTTAAGGTATCAAACTTGCTTCTCAAAAAAGGGAATTTAGCATTCGATATACTTCTTTTGTCTGGTGTTTGAATCATTTCACCGTCTTCCAATTGCATAACAAGAAATTCACCGCTGACAGTTGCATACATAATTCCTTTTTTAGCAAGGATCATTGTTTGAGAATTAGGATTGCTATGATCGCTTATTTGAATTTTTTGAATATGCATTCCATCAGATGATTTTTTTTCAATCCTTATTACGTAGCCATAGAAATCTTCATTAAAGACTCCTTCAGCAATGCTCAAAGTAGGTTTTTGCCTTTTCAAATCATGTAGCCTACTGAGAAATTTTAAATTGGATTGAGGAATAATATAATCTGAAAAGAACCAGCTTAAGACTCCAACCATGGCTCCAATAACAATAATAGGCCTCATAATCCTCATTAAAGAAATTCCAGCTGATTTGATACTCGACAATTCATAATTTTCTCCAAGATTTCCAAAAAGGAATACTCCTGCTAATAGTACCCCAATTGGCAAGGCCAACGGTATCAATGAAATGGATAAATACGAAAGAAATTCTAGGATTACTAAAAAGCCTGCTCCTTTGCCTATAATATCATCTATGTAGAGCCATAAGGTCTGCATGACCAATACAAACAGAGCTATCGAAAATGACACGACAAATGGCGGCAAGAAGCCTTTAATCAGCATCAGATCAACTCTCTTCATCGGAGGTTAGTTAAGTTTATTAATGTCTCTAATAGCAATATTCATTTGCTAGGATGACTTTCGCCGCAATTTTACGACGTAAATTCTTAACATTCACTGGTTCATAACGAGTAAATCTTTTAACTCCCATCAATAATATGCGAAGTTCATCACCTTGAGAGAAAGAAGCAAGTGCATCTATAGCTGATTTGGAAATTCTATTCTGAGCATCACAGAGTTGAACCTTAAGTATAGCTTCATATTCAGGCAATTTATCATTACTCTTCATTTTTGATAATTTCTGAACTCGCAATAGTACAGATTCACAACAAAATACCTCTATCAAGATATCAGCTATGTTCATTAATATTTCTTGCTGATCCTTCAGATCATGTTTTCCATCCATCTGATATTTAACTGCAACACCAGCAACCATGAGTGCTATTTTCTTAAATTCTCTTACTGTTCTTAACTCTAAGCCATAAGGTCCATTGGGAACTTCCATAATGGGCATTCCTAATAATTCTTTCTGAACTTCCCATGCAGGACCGACAAGGTCTATTTTTGCCTTCATGGTGCGGCGTAACAACATATTAAAAATAAGCATTCGATTAATCTCATTCGTACCTTCATAGATCCGATTAATTCTTGCATCTTTATATAATTTGGAAGGAATATATTCTGTACTATATCCGTAGCCTCCATGAATCTGAAGTACTTCATCGACAATATAATCAATTACTTCTGATCCATAAATTTTGATTATTGCACATTCAATGGCATATTCTTCCGCAGATTCTAACATGGCTTTGTGAGCCATTGAACCCATTTCAATTGTGCTCTTATATTTATTGTCAATCAAGTCAGCGACACGATACACAATAGATTCAAGTGCAAAAGTTCGTATTATGCTTTCGGCAATTTTGTATTGAATGGCTCCATAGGATGAAATTAAATGATCAAATTGAATTCTTTCATTAGCATATTTTACGCCAATATTTATGGCTTGCTTGCATCCACCCATAGTCATGGCTCCTAATTTGAAGCGACCAATATTCAATACATTAAAAGCTATTAAATGTCCTTTCCCTATTTCTCCTAACACATTTTCTTTCGGAACGGACACATTATCAAAAAACACCTGTCTCGTAGAAGATCCGTTGATTCCAAGTTTGTGCTCTTCCTCACCTAATGATAAACCTTGATTGGTTTTTTCAACAACAAAGCCTGTAAATTTGTCACCACCTACTTGTGCAAATACAATAAATATATCTGCAAAACCAGCATTGCTAATCCACATTTTTTGACCATTCAAAAGATATGAATTCTGATCTGCACTTAATGTTGCAATTGATTTTGCACTTAATGCATCTGATCCTGAACTTGGCTCAGTTAAGCAATAAGATGCTTTTAAACTTCCATTGCATAATCCTGGAAGATACTTTTTCTTTAAATATTCTGAACCAAAATAATAAATTGGTAGCATTCCAATTCCTGTGTGGGCTGCGATCGTCGTATTAAAAGAAGCATCTCCTTTTCCAAGTTCTTCAGAAATGATTGTATTAGAATAAGTATCCAAATGCATTCCACCGAATTCTTCAGGAATATGAGAGCCTAGCAATCCTAGCTTAGCTGCTTCTTCTAAAAGAACAGGTTGATTCTCTAGTAAAGAGCCTCTTGATCCAATTTCTGATTCGACGAAGCTTCTTACTGTTGCTCTGATCAGTTCTTGCTCTTCATTAATATCTTCAGGAATAAAAACATGTTCTGGAGAAGTTTCTTTAATAATAAATTCTCCTCCATTGAGAATATGGAAATTATTTGCTTCTTGCATTATTAATTATACTAATTGCTATTGATTAACAGTGGAGTAGATTTGGAACCAGTTATAATGACTTTGGCATTCTGAGATAAGCTTAACTCTTTCATAGCTTTGATTCGTTCGTATTCAAGTTGATTATTCGTAAGTCCAATATTGATTATTTTTTGATAATCAGCTATTCCTTGTGCTTCTAATCTTTTGCGATCTGCTTCTTGTTTTTCTTTTTGAAGTACAAACTGCATCTTCTGAGATTCCTGTTCAGCTTTAATTTTTTCTTCAATAGCATTTTTTACATTTTGAGGAAGTGTAATATTTCTTACTAAAATTTGTTCCAATACCAATCCCCTATTCGTAAAATCAGATTCGATACTTTTAGTAATATTCTGCTGGAACTCTTCACGTTTTTTTGAGTATAAATCGACCGCTTCATAATAAACGGCAAAATCTCGAATTTTCGATCTCGTAATAGGCCGAACTATTTTATCTTGATAATCAATTCCAATCTCGTTTACTAACTTTGCTGCGGTCTGAGAATTAACTCTATATAATACTGTTAAGTCCAATACTACTTCTAATCCATCTTTGGTTAATGCTCTAATGGCATCATCCCCTACTTTTTGCCCTTCATCATGTACTCCACTCATGGTATAATTCTGCGTTCTGGACTCCATTTCAACCATTTTTACAAGTGGATTAATAAAGTGCAATCCCGGATAAAGCACTTCCTCTTCTGTTTTACCAAAAAGTGTCTTAACACCAACAAACCCTGCTTCAATTTGAATAAAACACTTTGTCAAAAAGCCAAGAACTAATAGAGCAATTGCAAAATATCGAATTTTACTCGAAAAATTGACAAAGTTAGGATTGTTAGTTTGGGATTTAAAAACCAAATGAATGAGCAAGGCAATAAAGCCTATAACAATTAATAGCATGTTAACATTTTATCTAGTATGTAAATGATTTAATTAGATACAAAGTTTCCGATTTTTGATATTTAAATGAAATACTATTATCTAAGCAAACTTACATTGCCTTTCTTAATAAATTCTGAACTGTCAATACAAGAAAACTTCACATAATATCCATAAACATCAGGAGGCAAAAATTCACCATTATGGGAACCGTTCCACCCTTCGCCTACTTCAGTGGATTTGAACATTTCTTCTCCCCATCGATTATAGATGAGAAATTCTATTTTCGAAATTCCTAAAGATCTTACAAAGAACGTATCATT
>JBDSHL010000418.1:0-27535 GCA_039918515.1 Saprospiraceae bacterium
CAAAGCTTTTGCATTACAGAATTTTAATAAACTCGAAGAGGCCATTCAACAATATAAAGCTAACATTTCAAAAAGACCAGATTATGAATTATCTTATTACAATTTAGGTATCATATATCAAAAAAAAGATTCTTGTTTGTTAGCATTAAAATATCTTGACAAAGCCATTGAACTAAATAATAAAGAAGCGTCAAGTTATTACTTTAGGGCTAAATGTAAAATCAAGTTGAATGATAAGAAAAGCGCACGAGAAGATTTAACTATGGCCATTCATATATATCCTAATTACGATGAGGCTAAAGAATTATTAAGTAAAATAAAATAATTAAAAATTATTCAAAAGAATCAAAAAGAAAAATAATAAGACAAACGGAACTTTATTTGCCTTATTATTTTTTTATTTTTAAAAATTTCTATTATAAACAAGGATCAGTTGTTGGATAATATTCGTTCTTTTTCCTTGACCAGAAATACCTCCTACGGCATTTTTATCGCTAATATTATTTAACTTATTGTCATCATAATAAGCATCTAATTTGAAACTTAAACTTAATCCCTTAAAAATTTCAACTCCAATATTATTAAGCCAAGTAACATCAATGTTCTGTGGATTATCAGTATAGTCTGAATATAATAATAATTCAGAGCCAAAATTTAATTTTTTGAAAAGTTTAGCGGTATATCCAGCATGAGCTAAAGCTCCAATACCCGATGATGATTTTTTGTAATTCGTACTATTTGCTTTCAACTTGGTTCCATGGACTCCTAAATTTGCGATCTTTTGATCTGTTATAATAATAGACTTCAAAGCTAGTGGAGAAAGAAAAACATACCAGTTCGGTTGTTCCTGATACTTCATACCCAGAGCGAGAGTAAAATTCGCCGGGGATAAAAATTTAGATACTAATTTGGTGTTGTAGGTTCCATTGTGCAAATCTTGCAAGTAAATTTTTTTAGATACAGAATCAAGAAATGACTTGGAAAATTGAGATTGGAAAAAAAAGTCAGTAGAATAGGCCCAATGTGAGCCTTCTTTTAGTTTGTAGGCGATATTAGAACTAATCTTTAAAATGTCGAGCGCTTTTTCAAAAGGCACTTTGTCTTTGGAGCCAACACTTAATGTTCCGCTACCGATTTTTTGAGCTGAATAATTAATCCCAAAATCATTGGTCCAATTAAGCAACCCTCTTTTCAAATTCGCTTTAAAAGCAATAGCTCCTCCAAGACTAAGCCGATTAGATCCACCACCAACATAAGGATTAATGTTCAAAAGCTGTCCTAGATCCAAACCAAGACTACCTTTGCTGAGCCATCCATCGCGATCTTCAGCTTTCTGTACTTCAGCATTGACTGATTGTGTGAAAGCTATAATTCCCCAGACATTCATGAAAATAAAGAGTAAAGATTTTTTCATACAAAATAATTTTTAGTGATTAATAAAGGTTTTAAATTTTTTTTTGCAAGTTTGTAATTTCGAAAATTAAATAATCATCTTGACACTCTTTGGTTAATGAAATATTACCCATTTCAAAATTTTCCAGAAAGTATCCTCAACATTTACTTTCTGGCCGATTTTTAATTTTTCTTCATAATAAAATGAAACTAAAAATTAGCTACTACTTCCTTAACTAACGAGCCTTATCCAATTGCACAGGCCAAAGATAAATAGGAAAAGCCCTTTAATCCAAGAATATCTACAGAAGTAAACATTTATCATAACTGTATGGAACTCGTAATTATACCTTCATTGTTAATTAAATTTAAAGCAATTTTATTTAAATGGCTTTTTGATCAATATATTGACTAAACTATTCCATATTTTAGTCGAATTGTAGGGTCAAAGTGACTATTTTTGTAATTAATTATTATTCAATGTCTAAAGTATATAGTAAGATTGAAAGAATCTCATTTATAATTTTATTTATCACTTCCAAGTTGTTTGTAAGTCAACTTATAGCTCAAGATTCAGATACCCAAGCCTTCACCATTAAGAAACTTTATGAAGAAGCATTAAGCCAACAAATGTCTTATAAGTGGCTCTATTTTCTATCTGAAAAAATAGGAGGACGCTTAGCAGGAAGTCCGCAAAGTCTTTCAGCCATTGAATTTACACATCAAGTTTTAGATAGTTTAAATACTACTAAAGTATGGAATCAGCCCTGTGAAGTAAAATATTGGTATCGAGGAGAGAAAGAACAAGCTAGAATTATTAATAATAGCATTTTAGGTTCAAAAGACATCAATATATTAGCTCTTGGCGGCTCAGCTTCAACGGGTAAAGACGGTCTTGTAGGAGAAATAGTAGAAGTCAAAAGCCTAGATGAAGCCAAAGCTTTAGGTATTAAATTAAAAGACAAGATTGTTTTTTTTAATAGAGCATTTAATAATGCAAATTTAAGAACATTTAATTCATACGGAGAGTCAGTTGATCAAAGAGTATTTGGACCAAATCTCGCTTCTAAATTGGGAGCAAAAGCTTGTATAGTCAGATCAATGACTGGCAAATTAGATGATTTGCCACATACTGGCGTCACTATTTTTGAACCACAGTTTTCGCCTATTCCATCTGTAGCAGTGAGTACAAATGATGCTGAAATATTGTCTAGTTTAGTCAAAAGAAGTAAGGTCGAAATTTTTATTAGAACAAGTTGTGAAGATCGTGGAACTAAGACTTCTTATAATGTAATAGGTGAAATCAAGGGTTCAGAGAAACCTAACGAAATCATTTTGGTAGGCGGTCATCTTGATTCTTGGGATGTTGGAGGAGGTGCCCATGATGATGGAGCTGGATGTGTACATTCAATGGACGTATTCTATTTATTAAAGAGAATTAATTATACACCAAAAAGAACATTAAGATGTGTACTTTTTATGAATGAAGAAAATGGACTTTCAGGAGGCAAAACCTATTCAGAAGAGTCCGCAAAAGCAGGAGAATATCATTATGCTGCATTAGAAAGTGATTCAGGAGGATTTGTACCAAAAGGATTCAGTTATGATAGCGATAGTTCTACTTTAAAAAATTATACTCCTTTTTTTGCAGAATGGTCTAATCTATTATCTCCGTATGATATTAAATTCGTTAAAGGTGGTTCAGGTGCCGATATTGGTCCATTAAAAGCACAAAAAGGGATACTCTTTGGACTTACTCCAGATTCTCAGAGATATTTTGATTTTCATCACACTGCAGCAGATCGAATTGATGCCGTGCATCCACGAGAATTGGCTTTGGGTTCCGCTGCTATGGCCAGTTTGGTCTATCTGCTAGATCAGACTCCTTAAAAACTAACAATTATGCTCAATTACTTGAGCTTTAATCATAAATTATTGCTTTGGTCAGGGAGAAATACCAGAAAAATGCCATGGCTATTGGAGAAAGATCCATACCGAATATGGATATCAGAAATAATGCTCCAACAAACTAGGGTTGATCAAGTCATTCCATACTATGAAAGATTTTTAGCAAAGTTTCCGACAATAACTCATTTAGCAGATGCAAATATTGATGAGGTTCTGAAGATTTGGGAAGGATTGGGGTATTACACTAGAGCAAGAAATATTCATCAAAGTTCACGAATTGTGATGAAAGATTATAATGGACAATTTCCGAAGGATTATAATGAGATTAAATCTTTAAGAGGAATAGGGGCGTATACAGCAGCGGCTATTTCGGCATTTGCATTCAATTTAAAAATTGCAGCTGTAGATGGAAATTGTATACGTGTTATTTCAAGAGTTTTTGGTATTAATAGTGAAGCTAATCAAGCAAAGTCAATAAATAATTATCAACTTATTGCCAATAAATGCCTGGGAATGTCGGATCCTTCACATTTTAATCAAGCCATGATGGATCTAGGTGCAACAATCTGTCTTCCCAAAAATCCAATTTGTATTGAGTGTCCATTTGAGGTGGAATGTTATGCTAGAAATGAAGGAAGAATTTCTGATTTTCCTCCGAAAAAACCCAAAATAGTTAAAGTTAAGCGTTTATTGAACTATGTATTTCTGGTAGATAAAGAAGGAAATTCCCTTATAAAGAGGCGTGAAAATAAAGATATCTGGAAAGGTTTATACGAGTTTATTTTAATCGAAAAAAAAAGTAAAATCAAACTAAATAAATCTAAGATAAAGGAGGAACTTGGGGCTCTTCTTACTTATGTCAGTGAATTTTCGGTTCAGGTAGACAAATACAATCATCAACTTACTCATCAAAGTCTTGAGGTGATTTTTTACAAAATAAGCTTATCAGGAAAAATACGATTAAAAAATAATTCAGGGTATTTAGTTGAAAATGTCAAAAATTTTTTGAATTTTGCATTTCCAAGAATAGTTAGAATCTATTTAGAAAACGATTTCAAAAAGGATTAAGCATGTTGAACAAAGTATTACTTATAGGAAACCTTGGTAAAGATCCAGATATTAGAACTAGTGAAAGCGGTGTTTCCAGAGCAAATTTTACCCTAGCCACAAATGAAAATTATAAGGACCGAAATGGAGACTGGCAAAAGTCTACTGAATGGCATGACGTCGTATTATGGAGAGGTCTTGCGGATCGTTCAAAAACGCTAAGAAAAGGAATGTTGGTCTATATTGAAGGAAAGCTAACGCATCGCAAATGGGTAGATAAAGAAGGAAAAGAACATTATTCTGCGGAAGTTACTGTTGATATGCTTAAAATTTTAGAAAAAAGGGAAAGTTCTAATCCACATGATCCTACAACGCAACCAGGTGATGTGAAAGACAATTTACCGGGAACACAAGGTTTTAGTAGTCATGTAGATGAAGACGATCTCCCTTTTTAATCAATTCAAATTATTATGATTCTTAAATAAAAATGGATACAACTGATCCCGGATCGGATTTTTTTCTAACCATACTATTGACTAGTTCACCTGATATATTTTCTATCGTATCAAGTATAACAGGGCTTATATTATTATTAATCTGTGTCGGGTTGGTTTCTGCTGTTGAGACAGCTATATTTTCTATGTCACCAAAGGATCTAGAACAACTAAAATTAGAAAACGAAAATGAAGCTGCGAAGACTCTTTTAAACCTTAGAAGCCATACTAAAAGACTGTTGGCTTTATTGCTTATACTCATTACTTTGATTAATATTGGAATTGCATTAGTCTTTGAGCATATTATTGAAATATGTCTTCCTTATGATGCATTTAATGGACTTGCATCTTGGCTTCAAATTGTATTTGGATTGACTACTATTTCAGTTGACTCCATTTCTCACTTTTTGAATTTTCTAATTGCAGTGGTCGGATCAACTTTAGTTATATTGTTGTTCGGTGAAGTGACACCTAAAATCTATGGGCAATTGAACAGTAGACAACTCTCTTTAAACATGGCATTGCCCTTAAAATTTGTAGATATTATAATGGCGCCTTTGACCTATTTATTAGTAGGAATGAGTAGTCGAGTTGAAAAAAAATTATTGGAAAGAAAAATAGTAGGTTCCTCCACATCAAAGCAAGATTTGGATAGAGCCATTGACTTAGCCGTAAGTGATGAATTAGGGTCAGAAAAGCAGGTTGACATGTTAAAAGGGATCATTAAGTTTAATGATGTTTCAATTAGACAAATCATGAGACCCAGAACTGAAATATTTGCTTTAGACTTTGATGATTCATTTAAAGAAATTGTAGAACTAGTAAAGACGAATGGATATTCTAGAATGCCTGTTTATCGTGGTGATCTTGATCATTTGAGTGGCATTCTGTACGCTAAGGATCTAATTCCTTTGTTAAATGAAAAGGACGAATATGAATGGCAGTCATTGATGCGAAGTAATCTTTTCTATGTTCCAGAACATAGAAAGATTCATGATTTATTGCATGACTTTCAAGTAAAGAAAGTACATATGGCGATCGTAGTAGATGAGTATGGAGGAACAAACGGATTAGTTACTTTGGAAGATATAATGGAGCAGGTAGTTGGTGAAATACAAGACGAATTTGATGATCTTCACGATTTAAATTATACCATCATAGATCGACACAATTACATTTTTGAAGGAAATACGCTTATTAACGATATGTGTCGTGTTCTTGGAATGGATACCAATACTTTTGATAATAGTAGAGGCTCTGCGGATTCTATTGCTGGACTAGTACTGGAACTAACAAGTGAAATGCCAAAACGGGATCAAGAAGTTAGTTTGAATAAAGTTAAATTTAAAATTATTCAAGTTAATAAACGCAGAATTGAAAAAATTAAAGTAACTTTCTAGTCAACTTTTATCGCAACAATGCACTTAAAATTATTCGGTATTTTGGCGATAATTTCGCTAATCATATCAACATGTAAAGATCAGGTATTCAATCCAAAACCTAGGACTTATCCTAAAGTAGAATTAGAGAAAAAAAAATATTCCTTATTCGAATCTAACGATTGCCCTTATCAATTCAACATTCCTGTATATGCCAAGTATGAGAAAGATTCCACTTTTTTTGATACCTTAGCTGGCCCTTGTTGGTTTAATGTCAATTTTGAAAAACTCAATGCTAAGCTATATTGCACCTATAATGATCTAAATGGAAGATCAAGTTTTTTAAAGGCGATAGATGAGACTTATAAATTAGTAAAAGGTCATATGATTAAGGCAGATTATATAGATCAGTACCCATTTAACAAACCAAATCATGTTTCTGGTATGATTTATGAAATTCAAGGACCCTCTGCAACGCCATTTCAATTTTTTATAACAGACTCTACGGAACATTTTTTAAGAGGTGCATTATATTTCAATACTCACATTAATCCAGATAGCCTAGCACCTTATTATGATTATACCAAATCGGATATTATGGAAATGATTAACAGCTTCTCTTGGAAGTAAAAAAAAATAGCGGGACCTAAATCCCGCTATCAGATATATAAATAGGATAAGAAAGTGGTTGATTGAATTGACTATAAATAATCAAAAAAATCTTCCAAGTATTTTTTACCGTTTGTCCTTGTTCAGTTTTCGAAAACAAAGATAAACTTATTCTAAATATCCAACAATATTTTAATAAAAGTATCTATTATTCTTCATTTTCTGTGACTTCAGCCTTTACTAATTTTCCAGTAGCAAGTTTAAGCCTTATTTTTTCTTCAATCTCTTTAGATAATTCAGGGTTGTCCAACAAAAATTGCTTAGCTGAATCTCGTCCTTGAGCAATTTTGGTTCCTTCATAAGCATACCAACTTCCAGATTTAGTTAAGACATTAAGGTCGGAGCCCAGATCGACAATTTCACCAGACTTGCTAATACCATGACCATATTCAATATCAAATTCAGCTACTTTGAAGGGAGGCGCCAATTTGTTTTTAACCACCTTAACTTTTACCCTATTACCTGTAACATTTCCGTCTTTATCCTTAATAGCAGTTCCACTTCTCCGGATATCAAGTCTTATAGATGCATAAAATTTCAAGGCATTTCCACCAGTGGTAGTTTCAGGATTGCCGAACATCACACCAATCTTTTCACGTAACTGATTGATAAAAATGCAACAGCAACCCGTTTTACTAATTGTTCCTGTTAATTTTCTAAGTGCTTGAGACATTAATCTAGCTTGTAGTCCCATTTTAGAGTCACCCATTTCTCCCTCAATTTCACTTCGTGGAACCAATGCTGCTACAGAATCAATGACGATAATTTCAATAGCACCTGATCTGATTAAATTCTCAGCAATTTCAAGAGCCTGCTCCCCATTATCTGGCTGTGAAATGAGCAATTCCTCTGTATTTACACCAAGGCCATCTGCATAGGCGCGGTCAAAGGCATGCTCAGCATCAATAAATGCGGCTATGCCTCCTTTCCTCTGACATTCAGCGATAGCGTGGATGGCTAAGGTTGTTTTACCTGAACTTTCTGGGCCATATATTTCTATTACTCGACCTTTAGGTAGGCCGCCAATTCCTAAAGCGACATCCAGGCCTAGAGACCCTGTTGAAATGATATCTACTTCATGAACTGCTTTATCACCAAGTTTCATTATTGAACCTTTACCGTAAGTCTTTTCTAAACGATCAATGGTTAATTGTAGGGCTTTTAATTTCTCATCTTTCTCTTTTGACATATTAATTTTTTATATATTAATGCAAATGTAATATGAATAGAGAATATATAGAAAAATAATATTATGTATATTTAAGAATAGGAATTGTGGAGAACTTATTTTTACAGAATGAAAGAACGTTTCTCGTTAGAACATAAAGAATGGACAATTCAAGAAATTGTCAATATTTGGAAAAGTGATCTCAATATAAAATTATCAGCTAAAAGTATTGAACTCATTAATTCAAGTCGAAGCAAGTTAGATCAGATAATTCAAGATTCCGATAATGCTATCTATGGAATTAATACAGGATTTGGAGCATTGTGTAATACGATAATAAGGAGTGATGAATTAGATCAATTGCAAATAAATTTAGTAAGATCTCATGCTTGTGGCACTGGTAAGGAAATTTCAGTGTCATTGGTTAAGTTAATTTTGTTGTTAAAAATCATAAGTCTGTCTAAAGGCTATTCAGGTGTAAGATTAGAATTAGTCGAGTTTTTAATTGAATTGTATAACAATAAAATTTATCCAAGCATTCCCGAAATGGGATCACTAGGAGCCTCAGGTGATTTAGCGCCTCTCTCGCATCTAAGTTTGCTTTGTATAGGAGAAGGAGAATTACTTTCTCATTCAACACAAATAAATCAAAGTGTAAAAGAAATTTTATCTCAAAATAATATTCAAATCCCAATGCTAAAAGCAAAGGAAGGTTTAGCTTTATTAAATGGAACTCAGTATTCTTTAGCATTATTGTTAGAGGCCTGCACAACAGCTGAAGATCTTTATCATCAGGCTAGTGTAATTTCAGCATTATCTATGGAAGCATTTAACTGTTCAACTGATTTTTTAAATGAAGAGATTCACGAGATAAGAAAGCAAAAAGGACAAATATTTACCGCGGCTCAAATTCGAAAAATATTAAGCCAAGGAAATTTAAAAACGCGAACTAAAAATTCCGTACAGGATCCATATAGTTTTCGATGTATTCCACAAGTACATGGAGCGAGCTATGATGCAATTATCTATGTAAAAGGAATAATAGAAAATGAAATCAATGCCGTTTCTGATAATCCACTTATACTTTCTAATGGTCAAATTTTATCAGGCGGAAACTTTCATGCACAACCATTAGCATTATCCTCAGATTTCTTATCCATTGCAGTTAGTGAATTAGGAAATATTTCTGAGAGACGAATATATCAATTGATTAACGGGAGTAGAGGACTCCCGGATTTTTTAACTCAGGATGCTGGATTAAATTCTGGATACATGATTGTACAATATTCAGCGGCTTCACTTGTTAGTCTTAATAAACAAATGTGCACACCATCATCAGTAGATTCAATTGTAACTAGTAAAGGTCAGGAAGATCATGTAAGTATGGCAGCGAATGCAGGATTAAAATGCCTTGGAATTGTTGAAAGATGTTCCAAAATTTTAAGTATGGAATGGATGACAGCATGTCGTGCTTGGAATTTTAGAAAAGAGGAATGGAAATTAGGTTCAAACTTAGAAAGTATTTTCGAAAGTTATAGGGAGCAAGTTCCCTTTCAAGCATTAGATCATATTCCATCATTGGACTATGATAGAACATCTGATTTTTTGACAAAATTAAATTTAGGAAAAGGATTAAGAAACTCATCTGAAATTACAAATTAGGCAGAATCCCAACTACATTTAATACAAGTAATTTCCCTCAATTGGAAGTCTTCTTCCTGAACCAAAAGATTTATCGGAAACACGAATTGCTGGAGGTGATTGATAACGTTTAAATTCAGCTTTATTAACCATTTTTAAAATTCTCATTACTAAATTTTTATCATACCCCATATCAATAATTTCATTAGGACCTTTATGTTGTTCTATATATTGATATAAAATTGGATCTAGTACATTATATTCCGGAAGCGAATCACTGTCTTTCTGTCCAGGTCGAAGTTCTGCAGAAGGAGGTTTATGAATAGAATTAAGTGGAATTCTGATTTGATCTTTATTGATATAATGTGCAAGTTCATAAACTTCTGTTTTGTACACATCTGCTAAAACGGCAAGGCCACCACAAAGATCACCATATAGCGTTCCGTAACCCACTGCCATTTCACTTTTATTGGTAGTATTTAATAATATATGATTAAATTTATTGCTAAAGGACATTAGCAACATTCCGCGAATTCTGGCCTGAATGTTTTCTTCGGTTACATTGGAAACAAGTCCATCAAAATAAGAATGAAGACTCTTTTCATAACTTTCAAAAATGGGATTAATTGGAATAATATCGTATTTTATTCCAAGATTTTCAGCTAGAGATTGTGCATCTAGAACTGAACCTTCAGACGAAAATTGTGAAGGCATCAATAACACACTTACATTTTCTGACCCTAGTGCGTCACTCGCAATTACCGCGGTAAGTGCTGAATCTATTCCACCTGACAATCCAAGAATCGCTGATTTGAAATTCATTTTTTTGAAATAATCCTTTACGCCAAGGATTAATGCGCGATAGATTAAATCAACTTTGTTTTTTTTCTGAAAATTATTTTGCCCACCTTTTATTACGTCACTTAATTCATAACAACGAATGCATTCTTCAAAGTAAGGTAATTCATCATAGCAAGATCCATCACCACTCATGACAATTGAACCACCATCAAAAACAATGTCTGTTTGAGCACCATAACAATTGACATAAAAGATAGGAATTTTATATCGAGAAGCATTCGCACTAATAGTATCTAATCTATCCTGAGTGTGTTCAAAACTAAATGGTGAAGCAGAAAGATTCAGCATAAAATCTGGATTATCTTTCATCATAGAATCCATTGGACACAAGTTGTACATTGGATTCTCATTGTTTAAATTCCAAATGTCTTCACATATTGTAATGGCAATAGTTTTACCCTTAAATTGTAAGCTTTTAAATTCTTTGGCTGGCTCGAAATATCGATATTCATCGAAAATGTCATAATTAGGAAGTAAACCTTTACGAGCAATATGATGAACTTTTCCTTCATAAAGAAAAAAGGCAGAATTAAAAAGGTCTTTTCCTTCGATGTTCGGATTTATGGTAGGTGAGCCAACAGCAATGCCAATATCGTAAGATTCTTTGGCCAGCTCATTGATTACATTCATTGACTGATGAATAAAATCTCTAAATTCAAGAAAATCAACAGGAGGATATCCACAAGTAGAAAGTTCACTAAAACAAATGAGATCTGATCTTAAAGATCTCGCTTTCAATATGGCATCCTTCATAATCTGAAGATTTCCTTTAAAATTCCCTATATGATAATTCAATTGTGCAATGGCAATTCTCAATGGATCTAATTTTTGTACAAATGTAGTGTAAAAAATTTAGCGAAAAGCTAATAAACAAGTGAATCAAAGATTACTTTTGACCTCAATTAACTATGGAAGGATTTTTAGTATCAGCAAGAAAGTATAGACCGTTAAAGTGGGCTGATGTTATTGGACAAGAACACATTACGCAGACACTTAAGAATTCTTTATTAAAGAATCAAGTGGCTCATGCTTTTCTGTTTTGTGGACCAAGAGGCGTCGGAAAGACAACTTGCGCACGTATCCTTGCTAGAGTCTTAAATTGTGAAAATCCAACGAATGACTGGGAGCCTTGTAACGAATGTAAAACCTGCCTATCTTTTCAGGAAAACAATTCCTTCAATATTTTTGAAATTGATGCAGCATCTAATAATTCAGTGGATGATATTCGAGGCTTAGTAGAACAAGTTCGTTACCAACCACAACAAGGCAAGTTTAAAATTTATATCATTGATGAAGTTCATATGCTTTCGTCACAAGCATTTAATGCGTTCTTAAAAACACTTGAAGAGCCTCCACCTTATGCGAAATTTATTCTTGCAACGACTGAAAAACATAAGATTATTCCAACGATCTTGAGTAGATGTCAGGTATATGACTTTCGGAGAATTTCGGTAAGTGATATTATTCGTCAATTGGAAATTATCTGTGAGAATGAAAAAATTACTGCTGAACCTGAAGCTTTGTATCTTATTGCGCAAAAGGCAGACGGAGCTATGCGAGATGCACTTTCGATCTTTGACAGAATAAGGAGTTTTTCAGAAAAAACAATAAGTTATACTGCGGTATTAGATAACCTCAATATTCTGGATTACGACTATTATTTTAGATTCTTTGATTCATTTTTAACTGAAAATACTACAGAGGCATTTCTGCTATTTGATAAGGTATTGAGTATGGGATTTGACCCTGAAGTTTTATTAGAAGGATTGTCTCTGCATGCTAGGAATTTACTTGTGTGTAAAAATCCAGAAATGGCAAATTTATTTGAAGGAAGTGAGCATTCTAAACAAAGGTATGTTACTCAATCTGGGAATAGTAGTCAGTCCTTTATCATGTCATGTTTGGATTTAATTAATGAAGCAGATATAAATATTGCAAGAACTCGAAATAGAAGGTTGCATGTAGAAATATTATTAGCAAAAATATCAAAAATTCAAAGAGCAAAAAATACTCAATTTATTGAGGCTCCTAAAGATTCATTGGAAAAAAAAACTCCTGATATAAGACAAAGTGAAACAATTGTTCAAAAGCCTAGTGTCGAAATCGAATCTACAGATTCTAAAAGAATAGATGAAGTAAGTCCAGTGTCAAGAAAAGTTGCAGTAAAGTTCATTCCGCAACCCAAATTATCAAGTAGTATCCCAAAACTAGCTAGTTTAGATTCAATAACTCAAAAAATTATAAAGGAAGAATCGGATCGAGTAGAAAATTTAATTGAACTGAATACAGAAAATTTTCTAATTTATTGGAATAATAAGTTGACTGAGCAAAAATCAAAGACACTTCAAGAGTATATGCGTAATGCACAAATTGAGGTTAAGGAACTTGAAATATTGGTTCGAGTCGGTTCAATACTTGGATTGGAATCAATAAAATCAGAGTTGCGAATTGAAGACGAAATGAAAAGTATATTCAAAGGAGAAAAAATTACTTTAATAGTTGAAATAGATTCTGAACTTTCAAATCGCGATGAATTTTCAAAACCTAAAATATTGTATTCCGCAAAGCAAAAATGGGATTTAATGATTGCTGGAAATCCATTGCTTGAATCGTTGCAGAAGACCCTAGAATTAAAATTAGGCGAAGATTAAGAACGGGTGAAAATAGTTTGTAAAAAATTTGAAGATCTTTCAATATTAGAATTATATGATATTTTGCAACTGCGAAATGAAGTATTTATTGTTGAACAAAATTGTGTGTATCAAGATCTAGACAATAAAGATAAGCTTGCTTATCATCTGATGATTTATCATAGTAATTCTTTAGTTGCAACAACCAGAATTCTTGGACCTGGAATTTCTTATGAAGAATATTCATCTATTGGTAGAGTATGTACAGAATTGAATGCACGGAAATTGAATTTAGGAAGAAAAGCCATGGAAAATTCAATAGACTTAATCAAAAAGCTTTATCCAAAGGCCCACATTAAGATATCAGCACAATCTTATTTGAAGAAATTTTATACTGAATTTGGATTTGAGGAAGACGGAGAGGAATATTTAGAAGACAATATTCCTCATATTGGAATGATAAAAAAACTCTGATTATGAAATTATTTTTTCAATGATAGCTATTCAAGATAAATTGATAAGTGAAGATGTGTTTAAGGTTCATTTTGTGTGTGATTTAAATGCCTGTCAAGGTGCCTGTTGTTGGGAAGGTGACTTTGGGGCACCTGTTGCGGAAGATGAATTAGATATTCTTGATGAAATTTGGCCTCAGCTGAAAAATTATATTCCAGCAGAATCGATGGATTTATTAGAAAAAAATGGACCATTTACATTTAACGTAGAAATAAAATCACATGTTACTAATTTAAGAAAAGATGGTGCTTGCGTATTTATGAGCCAAGATGAACATGGAATTGCACATTGTGACATAGAAAATGCTTATCGCGACGGAATCGTTAATTTTCAAAAACCTATTTCATGTCATTTGTATCCAATAAGAGTTCTTGAAAAACCTGATCAGGGATTTACAGCCATAAATTATGATAAATGGAAAATCTGTAATCCTGCATGTAAAAACGGTAAAAACCTCGGTGTGCCTTTGTATAAATTTTTAAAGACATCAATAGAAAGGAAATTCGGTGAAGCATTTTATAAGGAAATGGAATTAGTAGCAGAGGAATTAAATTTAGAATAGTCTTATACTAATGCACCTTCTGTACAATTGCGACATATATCAATATTTTTTCTACCTTTAATAATTTGACTTCTTAATAATTTGTATTCAGAACTATTCCAAACGTCTACTATAGTTTTTTCTTTTAAGCTCCCTAAAGAATAACTTGCATCTTTATCGAAACAGCAAGGTACTACTTTTCCATCCCATGTAATAACGCATCCTTGCCACATTCTCCAGCATTCATTAAGTAGTTTATTTTTAATTTGAAAACTGCCGTCTGCTTGCTTACGATAACGAGTATAAATTTGAGATTCTGGAATTAAATCAGAACCTTGTTCATAATTATAAATTTGTGCGGTTTTTAATTCTAGCTTATCAACTCTTAATTCCTGAGCTAATTTTTTAATGTCTTCAATTTGATGTTCATTGTGTCTGACTACCAAGAATTGAAGTATAATCAAGGGTGTTGCACTCTTATTTTTTATTTTGGATTCTACTAAATTTTTTGTTCCTTGGATAACTTTGTCAAGCGTACCACCAATTCTATATTTTTCATAGGATTCCTGTGTAGTTCCATCTATAGAAATGATTAATCTATCTAATCCAGAATCAATGGTTTTTTGACAATTTTCTTCATTAAGAAAATGAGCATTTGTAGAACTCATTGTATAAACACCTTTAGAAGAAGCATAATGAATCATTTTAAATAAATCGACGTTGATATATGGTTCCCCTTGGAAGTAGAATATTAAACCAGACAATTTGGATAAGAAGGGGTCAATAAATTGTCTAAATTGCTGAAATTTCAAATTACCGGTTGGTCTATTAAAAGAACGCAGACCTGAAGGGCATTCTGGACATTGCAAATTGCAAGCAGTTGTTGGTTCTATGGAAATTGACATAGGCGTTCCCCAATGTATAGGATAAGAAATAATTTTCGAAAGAAAATAAGAGCTCAATAGCTTCAGAATATTATAACTACGCCTTATAGTATTTTTTCTAAGAATTATATTAATCTCCTTGTAAAACATAATGTGTAAAGATGCGAAGGATAAAGAAATAATCCTCTCGTATCTTTGTATCAAAGTGAAATAATGAAATTTTTAATTGCTGGACTGGGTAACATGGATGTTGAATATATGAATACAAGGCATAATGTTGGGTTTGAAGTCGTAGATGAGATGGTTAAAAAGGATAATTTGGCATGGCAAGGAGATCGTTATGTTCATAAGATTGAAATGAAATTTCGAGGGAAAAAACTAATTTTAATCAAACCTACTACTTTTATGAACCTTAGCGGAAAGGCGATAAAATACTGGCTTGAAGCTGAAAATATACCCATAGAGAATTCTTTGGTGATTCTTGATGATCTTAATCTTGAATACGGCAAAATAAGAATTAAGGGAGAAGGGACAGATGGCGGACATAATGGCCTTAAAGATATTAGTGTTCAATTGGGAACCACTAAATACCCTCGATTAAGAATTGGGATAGGCAGTAATTTTAATAAGGGAAGTCAAGTGAATTTTGTGTTAGGAAAATGGAATGAAATGGAGAACAAAAATCTTCCTTTAATTCTTTCTAAAGCAGCTGAATGTAGCTTTAGCTTTTGTTTAGCAGGTCTACAGCATTCAATGAATCAATTTAATTCTTTTAAATTGCCAGACTAGAAATAATTTATACTTTGTCCAAATTATATTGTTTCCAAATATTCCAGATGAGTTTCGGTGGAACAAGAAAACCCGTAATGAGGCAACATATACTAAAGAAAATCATCTCAGATCTTATATATCTTGACATTGCAAATTGTTCTGTATCTTTCAATTTCTCAACGAGGTCTTGAAGGCCAACTTCATCTATGTAGTTTTTGAAATCTGAAAACTCATAGCTTAGATAGAATATCAATGGTATATTCGTAAAAATAATAATTAATTTTAGCCACTGATAACGGGCATAAGGAGTTAAATGCCAAAGTAAAACCCATCTTAAAAAAATGAAAAATCCAAAAATAAAAATGATATTATTTTTATAAAACGGATAGTCTATTTTAAAATAATAAATAGGATAAAGAATAAGCATTGCAAGAATTCCAGTTAGAACCCACCATATAATTTCAGATAACCATTTATTGTGAATACTTTGCAAAATCTAAAATGATAATCAGAAGCGATCTGAAATTTCGCTTTTATTATTTAGAAATTCATTTGTGTCTACATTCTTAATGGCTAAGGCTACAAGACAACTTAACACAAATTGAACCAATATTCCTCCTGCGAGAATTAATGTAGAATTGACAAGACCAAAAGGATTGGTCTGTTGAATTTTTTCGATTTGAGCATCTGCCGCAGATTGACCTATCGTACCACTTAGTTTCTCGATCATTTCAATTTGCATTTCTTTCATTTGTTCTAATAATTCAGGAGCGATGAAATTGTATAAAATTACTGTGAATAAGGTACTTAAGACGGTAGAAATTAATGCTCCTACCCATATATGCGTCATGGCTTCTTTCCATGAAATGAACCCACCTATTTCTTCTCTTCTTTTTATACCAATAAAATACATAACCGAAATACCTGCAGCAAATATTAACATTCCTACAAACCAATTACTGTCTAATTTTCCATTAATTAAATACATGCTTAGGTTATAAATAATGGAAGCTATTCCCCATATCAATCCGAACTTAATAGCTATAGAATATTTTTTCATTCTCAGTTAATATTAGTTGTTAAAAAAAGTTGAGATTTATTATAGACTGCAAGAATTTTTCCATTTAATTCTTTATTAATCCATGGACTATTTTTTGATAAAGATTTAACATTTTCTGATTTGTAAATCCACTTCATACTAGGATCAAACCAAGTAAGTTCGGCATCAGCGCCTTCTTCAATGGTTGCAGAAGGAAGAGACAGAATTTGACGAGGATTAATAGAAGTTTTATGAACCCACATTTCGATATTTCCATCACTTGAATCTAATGACACAAATCCTGAGAAGCATGTTTCTAAAGAGATTGCACCGAAAGCAGCATTTTGAAATTCAAGATCTTTTAATTCAGGATTAATGGGAGTATGATCACTAATTATGATGTCTATTGTATTATCCTTCAAACCTAGCCAGAGAGATTTTTGATCTTGAAATCCCCGAAGTGGAGGTAATAATTTAAGATGTGAAGAAAATTCACTCATGTCACTATCCGTAAAACAAAGATTGAAAATGGAGACTGAAGCATATAATCCATTTAATTTCTTTTTAGATTTACGAATAAGATTAACTGATTCGGCACTAGAGATTTTATTAATTAACATTCTTGATTCCGTGTATTCAAGAATAGATATATCTCTTTGAACTGCTGTGAATTCAGATAAAGCAGGACTAATTCTTAGACCCAAGTTAGATGTTTCAATGGATTCATGAACTTGTGCATTAGGAGCCAAATCTTCATCACTTGAATGCTGAATGAGTAAACTGGTTGGAATCAATTTTAAATATTCTAATACTCTTTTAAGAAAACCAGATTTCTGTATCCCATGATTTCCTTCCGAGAATGCGACCGCACCAGATTCATGCATTTGCAGTATTTCCGACATTTCCAGAGATTCATTATTCTTACTGACGGAACCTATTGGATGAATGTAAATTCCAAGTGGAGTGGCTTTATTAATAATGAAGTGAACCTCAGATTTAGAATGAATTGCAGGATTGGTATTGGGCATATAGCATATACGACTGTAGCCTCCATATAAAGCTGCATTACAAAGTTTATCCAGAGTTTCTCTTTCTTCATATCCAGGTTCCCCTCCATAACATGCTATATCAACCCAAGCAGGTGAGAGATATGAATTTTTTGATTGTAGAATTTTACAATTTTTTGGTGCGATAATGTTCGATGCTACCTTAAATATTTTTCCATTTTTAATCCATACATCTCTTTGTTTAAAATGATGTGTACTTTGAGGATCAACGATTCGAACATTTTTAAATATACATTCCATTTTTAATTATTCTTCCAAAAACGAATTAATACACTTTCTAACAATAGAAATATTATTCCGGCTAAGATTAAATACCACCACATAGATTGATCATCTTTAGAGTCTTGAATTGATGCAGTAAGATTCCCGACTTGATTGGGATCAATAATATTAACTTTATCTCCAAATAATGTTTTTAATCCTTCTTTATTTAAATATTCTAAATTAGATTCTAAGCGATTTTCATTGAAGGCCAATGATCCTAATATTGTTTCTTGATTAATTACGTCATAAATTCCTGCAGTTTTTAACTGATCAAAGAGATCAATATTCAATTGGTTGGGGGACATCTTAGCAGTCGTAATAAATTCTTCAGGACCTTTAAATCTAATGGAATTATCTTTTAAAGTTATCTCTTTATTAATCGGCCATCTAACGAGTTGATCACGGCCAAGAGTATAAGAATAGGTGTTTAAATTTTTGCCAGAAATTGCTGACTTAAATAATAAAGGTAAAAATATTTCTGCATTTTTGGATAAAGAGTTTGTTTCTGGATCAGCGGAAGAAGTACACAGGTAAACGTATGAATTACCGAAAGGATATCTAATTAAGTAAGGCAATCCATCCCTATAATTTAACAATGGCTCAGCAAACGAATTGTTGGTAAGTTGATAGGATGACATTACAAAAGGTAACTTCATATTGGCCTTTTTCGTTGTGAAGACATCATCGAATAATCCACTTTCAAATTGAATGCTTCCTACCTCTTTTTTAATATTACTGAAATCTTTTAGTTTGGGAAAACGAATTTGTGATTCCAGACTAGAATAATTATCTTGTATTCCGGCTGCAGGAAACACAAATACATTGCAACCAGCAACTAAAGCGTGATTTAATTCACTAGCAAAACCACTTGATACATTTGATAAATCAACTAAAATAATTAACTTGTAATTTGAAAATTCACTATAATTTAATTTTCCAACATCTTGAATGGAAGTTTTGAAATAAGGAATCGCATTAAATGCTTGAATAAGATTTGCTGGTGGTTTAGTATTATAGATGAGTAATATTTTGACATCTTCCTCTACATTAAAAGACATAAAATATTGATCGTCAAATTGAATAGGATAATCAGCAATTTTTAGTATTAGTTTCTGCGAGCCAGATTTACTTATAGTTAAATCGATGGTGTCCGTATAGGTCTTTTTAGCGGATATATTAATACCTGATACAGGGTATTCCTGTCCATTAATATTGTAACTCAATTTCATATTTTCAACATCAGAGCTCCCATAATTGTGCAGTACATAAACTATGTGATTATTCTGTGACTTAAGAATTATAGGATTTGTAAAATAAGCCGTGTCAATGTCGATATTATTCTCACTTATGCCTTGAAGTGGTAATAAATTCATTTGAATGGTACTATCCAGAATTTCTTTTGGAGAATCCATTAATGACTTTTGAAAATCTGAAACGAGATAAATTTCTTTATCAAAACCTTCTGTTCCTAAAAGGATTTGATTCTGTCGTCGAATAATTTTTGAAAGGGAATTTGACGATGAAGTTTGTTTTGTTTCTTCAATAGCTGAAAGTGCCTCTTGCTTGGAAAATATTCTAGATTGCCTTCCATTTAATTCGCAGCTGACAATTTGAAATTTATCATAATCAGAATATGCTTTTACTATATCACTTGCACATTTCTTTGCTTTATTGAATAAACTGCCCTCATTTGTATTGGCATTCATTGACCAACTGTTGTCAATGAAAATACTCACAGCTCTATGGCGATTGCTTAAGGTTTTTTCGTTCTTTGTGAAGGGTTGTGCGAAGGCGAAGATCAGAGCGGCAAAAGCCAAGAATCTAGAAGCTAAAATTAGTAAATTTCTAAGTTTATTGCGGTGGGAAGTTTCTTCAACAAGTTCTTTAAGAAATCTTACATTGGTAAAATAGACTTGTTTATATCTTCTAAAATAGAAAAGATGAATAATAATAGGTATTGCGAGAAGGCTTAAGGCCCAAAGTAAGCCTGGAAAACTAAATTGCATGCTCTGAATAAGAATTTTGCAAAGTTAATGCCAATCTGTGAGAAGTATTCATATTTAACCCGCTTTATGCAATAGACTTTCTATTACAAGCCAAAGTGCCTGCAAATCCTAGCACTTCCTCGAATTTTTATCCTCACTATGGGGGTGACCATGTTTGCGGTAAAAATTCTCCGGCCGTGTCCAGCCGAATGGCAGGGGAGCACCAGTCTTTATTGGCATTTTGACTTTCACTACGAAACTCTATTGCATAAAGTGGGTTTACTAAAATTGTCTTAGTGTATATTTCATTAATCTTTAAAGTTTAATAAATATATTATAAAAAAAACTAATATATCGCTAATTTTGTGGGATGATTACATTCATAAGGGGTAAGGTAGTTCAATGTCAGCCGACATTTGTTATTGTCGAGGCAGGCGGAATCGGCTATTTTATTCATATAAGTCTGTCGAGTTATTCTAAACTTCTAAATATTCAGGAAACACTGATTCTTACCCATCAAATCATAAAAGAAGATGGTCATTTTTTATATGGGTTTGTAGAGGAAGAAGAAAGAACACTCTTTGTACAATTGATTTCGGTCAATGGAGTGGGTCCAAATACCGCAAGGGTAATCCTATCTTATCTAGAAATAGGAGACATCAAATCAGCCATAGTTACAGGCGATGATGTTGTATTTAGAAAAGTAAAAGGCGTGGGGCCAAAAACAGCACAAAGGATAATTATCGATCTAAAAGATAAAATTGTAAAAGAGTCTAGTAATGAGGGCTTTACAATAAAATCTAAAGTACCAAATATAAAAAATGAGGCTTT
This sequence comes from Saprospiraceae bacterium, assembly GCA_039918515.1. Taxonomy (GTDB): domain Bacteria; phylum Bacteroidota; class Bacteroidia; order Chitinophagales; family Saprospiraceae; genus Vicinibacter. Next base: position 21,085 of record JBDSHL010000418.1, read on the forward strand.
GTCCGCCATGTTGGCATTGGGATTTGTGCGGGCTCAAGTGGAACAGGTTCTAAGAATGGTCACTGAAAATGAACTTAATTCATATACTTTAGAAGATTTAATCAAATTATGTCTTAAAAAACTATCATAAAATCATCATATAATACACGCTATATCGATTTTTGGCGTTATAAGGAATTAAATTATTAAGGTCGATTGGGTATTTTCTGAAAATTACTATGAATAAGTTTCTATTGTCTTTTTTTATTGGTTTAGTAATTATTGATTTCTCCATAGCAGGTGGAAGGGAATTGCCAAGTTTATTTTCATGTCAAAACCATTGTATATCTCTGGATACTATTCCTTATAAAAACAGAACTGGTTCAGATCCTGAAAGAGATAAAAAGAATCCTTTCGATCTTAAGGATCCTAAGATTATTGAAAAAGACATTGATTATGATCCAGTAACTGGTGAGTATACAATTAAAGAAAAAATAGGAAGTGATTATTTCAATAATCCAAGTAGCTTAAGTTTTGATGAGTATATGGCTTATAAAGCCAGACAACAAGACCATGATTATTATAAATTTAAATCTGGGGTAACAGCTCCGAAAAGCAGATTTTCTTCTGCTTTAGATCCCTTGAAAAAAATTGACTTAAAGAAGAATCTTTCAGATAGATTGTTTGGAGGAGGCGGTATCCAGATTGAACCCCATGGAAATGTGGATATGACTGTTGGATTTAACTATAATTATAATGAAAATCCAGTTAATCCGGTTGGAACCAGATCAACATTATCACCAGATTTTGCAATGAAGACTCAACTTGAAGTGACTGCAAGTATAGGGGATAAACTAAAGTTGAATGTTAACAATAATTCACAATCATCTTTTGATTTCGATAATAAATTAAAGCTTGCATATGATAGTGAGAAATTTACGGAAGATGATATTATCAAGAAAATAGAAGCAGGTAATGTAGCTATGCCATTGAGATCAACTTTAATAAAAGGTTCCGAGAACTTATTTGGATTTAAAACAGATTGGCAGTTTGGACATTTAAAATTAACCGGATTAATTGCCCAACAAAGAGCAAAAAGTGAAAGTGTCACAACGAAAGGTGGTGGTATTTTTTCAGAATTTGTATTAAGGCCAGATCAATTCGATGAGAACAGACATTTTTTCCTTAGTCATTTCAATAGAAACAATTATGAAGGTGCATTAAGTACTCTCCCAGAAGTCAATAGTCAATTTAGAATTAAGAATATTGAAGTTTGGGTTACAGATGATGTCCCCAACTCAAGAGACTTAAATACAAGAGATATTGTTGCGTTAGCAGATTTGGGAACTATTGATGCTAAAGACTTTGATATGGGTCCGATGAATGCGGCACAATTTATTAATAATGCTCCACCAGTGGATTGCAAAAGTATGATTGGATTGCCTACCAATGAATCAAATTTGTTACTAAACAAAATTATTAGAGATAGTGCGGCACGTATAAATAATTCTGTAATTAAAGTATTAACGAGTCCTAATTTAGCCTTGATACAAGGTAGGGACTTTGAAAGAGTGAGAGCCAGACGACTTAATTCTTCAGAATATACGGTTAATGCAGAGTTAGGATTTATTTCATTAAGAACAAAGCCGAAACCTGATCAAATAGTTGGTGTGGCATATCAATTCACTTATAATGGAAAAGATGAGGATACCAAGACTAAAGTCAAATATAAAATCGGAGAACTATCATCGGATTATGCATCTGATAGTATAAATTCTAAAGTAATCTTTGTGAAGATGCTCAAATCGTCTAATCAAGTTACTACGCTTCCATCCTATGATTTAATGATGAAGAATGTGTATTCAACTGGAGGTTATAATTTAAATCAAGTTGGCTTCAACTTTGATTTGTACTATGAATCTCAAGATGGAATTCAAAGAAGATTTATCGAAGAATTAAATGGTTATCCATTATTGAATTTATTTAAGTTAGACAACCTCAATAAAACAGGTGATCCACAACCAGATGGAATATTTGATTGGGTTCCAGGACAAACGGTGATACCACTTAATGGGTCAATAATTTTTCCAGTTCTTGAACCTTTTGGATTGGGTTTATTAAAATTGATACAAGGAGTTATAACAGATCCGGTGCAAGCCCAGAAAATTTACGATAAGTATAAATATGAAGAATTATATAAGATATCTATTACCAAAGCAAGGCAAAAACTAAATTCAAATCAGTTTATTCTTAAAGGAAGTTATAAAGGAGGCAAAGCCAATGAAATTCCCTTAAATACTTTTGGATCAGATCCAAATGCAAGAATAATCGTCAGAGCCGGATCTTTGACTTTAACAGAAAATATAGATTATATAGTAGATAGAAGTCAAGGAAAAGTTACCATACTTAATGAATCGTACTTAACAGGAGATGCAAACATTACTGCTGAATATGAAAACAGTTCTACATTAAATATTCAGACAAGATCAATGATCGGATTAAGAGCTGAATATACGAAGAGTAAAGATTTTTATATTGGTACGACCTTTATGAATTTATTCGAAAGACCATTTACTCAGAAAGTCAATCTTAATGAAGATCCTATTAATAATAAAGTTTTTGGATTGGATTTAGGATATACGAGGTCTGTTCCATGGTTAACTCGGGCACTTGATGCTCTACCTCTTTATTCAACCAAAGAAAGTTCAAAGATTTCCTTACAAGGAGAAGCTGCTTATTTAAAACCAGGTTATTCCAAAGCCATTGAGCAGACAGGGAGTACAGGAGGTGTAGTATATATTGATGACTTTGAAGGTAGTGCATCAGGAATAGGATTATCTTATAATCCGACACAATGGATTCATGCTTCTGTTCCTACGAGTGGAGACTTAGGATTTAAATTTCTTGGTAATAATGTCTCAAATAATTTATATACTTCATCAAATCGGGCATTATTAAGTTGGTATAGGATTGATCCTTATGCTCGTAATGGGGCACCAGATGCTACTAATTCATATGCTCGTTTTGTTGATGAGATAGAAATATTTCCAAACAAAAGCAGACCTATTGGATTCTCTCAAGAATTAACTTTTGATGTATCTTATTTCCCTAGAGAAAAAGGGCCCTATAATTATGATATTCCAAATGGAAGAAGAAATGGTAAAGGAGATTTTACTGCTGGTGTTGATCAAGATAATAAATTAAATAATCCAGCTTCAAGGTGGGCTGGCATAATGACGAAATTAAATACTAATGATTTTGAAGTGGCAAATGTAGAATACATTGACTTCTGGTTATTAGATCCATATCTAAAGAAGGCAGACCCATCAGAACCGATATCAGCTCCTGGTATTTTATACCTTCAATTAGGAACTTTTTCTGAGGATATTCTAAAAGATGGTCAAGCTCAATTTGAAAATGGACTTCCAACAACAAAAAACTATTTACCAACAATAAATACAGTGTTTGGTAAGATGGCTAGAAAAGCTCCGCTCATTAATAATTTTGATTTAGAGGAGCGAGAACAGCAGGATATAGGTCTGGATGGTCTGAATAGTAAAACTAAGAATGAAGAACAATTATACTTTCAAAACTCCTATCTAGATTCATTGAAAATTAATCCAGCTGCATATAGTATGGTAGCAAAAGACCCTTCGAATGATGATTATATATCTTATACAGACAAAAGTTTTCCTGCAAATACGACTGTTATTCAGAAATATAAAAGGAATTCTTTACTTGAGGGTAATTCAGTATTAGATCCAAATAATCGAATATCTACTATATCAACCGGAATTCCAGATCAAGAAGATTTAAACAATGATAAATCATTGAACGAAATTGAGGCTTATTATTCTTATCGGGTAGATTTAACAACAAATCCAAATAATGGAGAATTAAATTCTAAATGGATTACTGAATCTATTTCAAAAGTTCAAAATGGAGTTACGGAAAAATGGTATAGATTTAGAATTCCAATTACTAAAGATAAAACTACCATTGGACCAATAAGTGATTTTAGATCTATACAATCAATGAGAATGATTCTTACTGATTTCACAGAGAACGTTACTTTAAGGTTTATCAAATTACAATTAGGAAGAAACACATGGAGAAGAGACTCATCTCTATGTGAAGGGGATAAAGAAAATGATTTGATTCTTGACAAAGTAGATATTGAAGAAAATGGAGGTAAGTTACCTTTTAATTATAAAAACCCAAAAGGAATCCAACGACAACAATTATTTGGTTCTACAACAACAACTCAATTGGCAAATGAAGCAAGTTTACTTATGCGAAAAACCAATCTTCTTCCTAATTGTGTGCAAACAATAACTAGAATTACAGAACTGGATATTAGGAGATACGAAAGATTTAAAATGTTTGTTCATGCTGAAGAAATAGGAAAAAGTATTCCTACGGGTGACGTAAGAGTATTTGTAAGATTGGGCAAAGATTTCACGAATAATTATTATGAATATGAAATCCCAGTCAGAATGTCTCAGAATGCAATGAAAAACTTTGATAAATCTGATTCCATTTGGTTAGAAGAAAATGAATTCAATTTTCCATTAAAACTACTTACTGATGTTAAAACTGAAAGAAATCTAAAAGGGATTCCATTTGATCAAATTTATTCCATTTCAGATCCTGATAAACCAAATAATTTAGTGAAGGTAATAGGAAATCCTGCCATTGCGAATTTAAGAGGATTGGTCATTGGTATGAAAAATGTATCACAACAAAGTATTGAAGGTGTTGAAATTTGGGTGAATGAAATGCGTTTAACCGGAATTGAAAATCATGGTGGATTTTCAGCTCTTGTGCGTGGAGAAGCTCAGCTTGCGGATTTAGGCAACTTGAGTTTAGCCGGAGCTTATACTTCTGTAGGTTATGGAGGAATTGAAGAAAGATTAAATCAAAGATCCTTAGAAGATGTGAGGCAAGCAGATGCAACAACTTCTTTAGACTTAGGTAAATTCATACCCAAGTCAGCATCTGTGTCTATTCCTTTTACAGCTCAATATTCAGTAACTAATCGCAGACCAGAATTTGATCCGAATGATTTAGATATAAAACTAAATGATAAAATCAATCAAGCGTCGAGCTCTCAAGCTAAAGATTCAATTCTTAATAAATCAATAGATTATAGTAGAACCAGTGGATTCGCCTTTAACAATATTAGAAAAAATAGAACCGGTAATTCAAAACCCAAACCTTGGAATATTGAAAACTTTGCTTTATCCTATGGTCAATCAACAAGTTCCAAACACAATCCTATCATACTCAAAGATAACTTAGATGTTAAAAAAGGAGCTATCGATTATAACTTTAGTCTTTCAAGTAAGTATATCAGGCCCTTCAAATTTGTAAAAAGTAAATACCTTAAATTTATTTCTGAATTCAACTTTAACCTTATCCCTAGCAATTTCTCTGTAAGGAATAATCTAGACAGAAGAAGAGCAGTTACAACTTATAGATATGCAGATCCAAAATATTCAACGTGGGAGACGGTTAAATTCGGATGGTTAAGAGATTATACATTAAATTGGGATTTAACCAAATCGATTAAACTAAGTTATAATGCCCAAGCAGATGCCAGTATAGATGAAATAACCTATAATCCATTAAAGCAGAATTATGTAAATCCAATTACACAAAGAAGTGTTGACGAATCTGAAAAGAAACCTTTTCTAATTAATAATCTGAAAAACTTTGGAAGGTTACGTGATTACAAACACACCATTTCTGCAAATTATAATTTGCCAACAAAATTAATTCCCGGACTCGAATGGATTCAAGTTAAGGTTCAGTATAATTCAAACTTTAACTGGGCCTCAGGTTCAACAAATCAAATAGATACATTAGGAAGTGTAATATCTAATGGTCAAACTATTGGATTAAATGGAGAATTCAACTTCTCTAACCTTTACAATAAATCATCTTATTTAAAGCGACTTAATGATGACTCAGAATCTAATAGATCTCGACCGAACCAGAATAAAACAAAAATCAAATCTGGTAGGGAAATTGGAGTAAAAGATCCAAAGAAAAAAGAACTTACTAATAGAAAAATATCTCTTACTGAAAAAATTCTAATCAGGCCAATAATGTTGATTAGAAGAGTTCAACTTAATTATACAGAAAATACAAGCACAGTAATTCCAGGCTTTATGGAGAAGCCAGAACTCTTTGGACAAAATAAAAACTTTAGTGCTCCTGGTTGGGGATTTGTAGCTGGATTGAAACCTAACATTGGACAAGGTGGTTATCTGGATCAAGCGGCATCAAAAGGCTGGATTAGTAGCAATGATAATTTGAATAAGGAAGTTATTCAACGCAATTCAAAAGTATTCGGAGCTAAAGGAAGAGTTGAACTCTTTAAAGGTTCCAACCTTGACATTAATGTAGATAAAAGCTTCACTAAAGACCATGCTGAAACTTTCAAAAACTATGATCCAAATTGTGATAA
>JBDSHL010000419.1:0-13831 GCA_039918515.1 Saprospiraceae bacterium
GAGGTAATTGTCGAATCAGGAATAGAAATTGATAGCTCTGAGTTTAATCAAATTCCTGTCGATATTGAAATAGTCATTGACAGCACTGAAATGGCTAAATTGTAAGGTTAGTGGCTTAATGATATGAAGCTAAAGAAATTCTCAAGAGGCAAAAAATATTTTTTTATATCTTTGTTATTAGATGAGAGAATTAATCTATTCGCAGATATTAGAAAAAAGGAATAAAAAGCAAAAAAGCTTTGCAGTATTAATTGACCCAGATCATCTGAAATTAAGCAATCTTGAAGCAACTATAAATATAGCCATTAAGCATCATGTAGATTATTTTTTCATTGGTGGAAGTCTAATCATTCAGGATAGATTAGAAGAATGTTTAAAAATAATTAGGGAGAGATCTAATATTCCTGCTATTTTATTTCCAGGAAATGGATTTCAGCTAAGCCATCATGCTGATGCATTGATGTTCTTAAGCTTAATATCAGGAAGAAACCCAGAATATCTTATTGGTAAGCATGTCGAAGTTGCTCCTAAACTGCAATTATCAAGTTTAGAAATTATTCCAACAGGATACATGCTAATAGATGGATATAGTAGTAATACGGCATCTTATATCAGCCAAACATTTCCTATTCCATCTGACAAACCTGAAGTTGCTGTAGCCACTGCGCTTGCCGGACAATTTTTAGGATTTAAATTAATATTCATGGATGCTGGAAGCGGAGCTAAAGTTTCTGTAAGCATTGAAATGGTATCTAGAGTATCACAAATTATTCAAGTTCCCTTAATTATTGGCGGAGGAATAAGATCAGGCGAAAAGGCCCGAGAATTATTTACGGCGGGAGCAGATATTATTGTCGTAGGAAATGCCATTGAAAAAGACCCCTCCTTAATTGCTGAAATATCAAATATTACCAGACAGAACTATTTCGCGGAATCCAATCAAGTCTGATATGAAAGGCTTAGTTATTAAGTCTACAGGAAGCTGGTATGAAATATACATTGCGGATGAAGATAAAACATTTCAAGCAAGATTAGCAGGTAAGCTCAAGCTAAACAAGAGCCAACTTACCAATCCAATAGCGGTTGGGGATTATGTAATCATAGAACCAGAAAATAATATCAATGCCATTATTCATTCTGTAGAGAATCGAAAAAATTATATCGTTCGACAAAGTCCAAAAAACAGGCATCAAATGCATCTTATTGCAGCTAATATTGATCTAGCCGTTTTAGTTACTACATTGAAAGAACCGAAGTTCAAACAAGGCTTTATTGATCGATTTATTATTACTACTGAACCACAAAATATTCCATTATTAATAGTATTTAATAAAGCAGATTTATACGAAAAAGCGGAAATGTACGAATTCGAGAAGATTAAAGAAATTTATGAAGCCATTGGCTACAAAGTACATAAGGTTTCTTGTTATAATAATCAAGGCATCGAAGAATTATTAGATTTAATGAAATCAAAAGTAAATTTGTTATCTGGTCAATCTGGAGTAGGAAAAAGCAGCATCATTAATATCATTAGTCCAGGTACAAATAAAAAAACCAGTGAAATTTCAGATCATTCAGGCAAGGGAACACATACAACAACTTTTGCAGAAATGACTAACATCGATAAAAATACTTATATTATAGATACGCCAGGAATTAAAACCCTCACATTTAATAATCTAGAAATATTAGATGTTGCCCATAATTTTAAAGAATTCTTCATACTTTCTCAACATTGTAGATTCGGTAGCAATTGTACTCATCGTGATGAACCTGAATGTGCAGTAAGAACGTCAAGCGAAAAAGGACTTATTACTTTCTACAGATACCAAAGTTATTTATCTTTGCTAGAAGAAATTGATTCGCAAAATCATTGGGAAAGAAATAAAGACCTTTAAGTCTAACTAAAGAGTGGTTTTTAATTTTTTATTCCGTTGATGTCTTTCTAATGCAAGGATGACGAGACGATCAATTAAATCAGTATAGGAAATTCCGCTTGCTTCCCAGAGTTTAGGAAACATACTAATATTTGTAAATCCAGGCATCGTATTTATTTCATTTAATACTATACTATTGTCTTGTCGTAAGAAAAAATCTACTCGAGCTAGACCTTCACAAGAAATAACTTGAAAAGCTTTTATTGCGACATTGCGAATATAATCGGATACCTGAGGATCAATTAGAGCGGGAATTCTAAGTTCAGCATCAGTCGAATTTAAATATTTTGATTCGTAAGTATAGAATTCTGATTTAGGAATTATTTCACCAACTACTGATGCCTTCGGATTTTCATTTCCTAATATGGCACACTCTACTTCTTTACCCATTATGGCTTCCTCAACCAACACTTTATGATCATATTGAAATGCATCTGATAATGCATTCATAAATTCATGTTGATTATTGACTTTATGAACACCCACTGAAGATCCTGCATTGGCAGGTTTAACAAACAATGGAAGACCGAGCCTTAAAGAAATGTCATTAAAAGAATGTGCATGTTCCAAGCCTTTTGAAAGACAGAAATATTCTGCAATTGGAATTCCAGCATCTCTCAATAATCTTTTCGTTACATCTTTGTCCATTCCAATTGCAGAGGCCATGAGATCAACACCTACGAATGGAATATCCAATGCTTTTAGAAATCCTTGTATGGTCCCATCTTCTCCAAATGCTCCATGTAGAATCGGAAATATTACATCTATAGATTCAAGATTCTGATTAGAATTTACGGAGACTGTACCAGTAAACTGATCTCTTTTAGAAATAGAGATTTCATCTTCTCTTGATTCATCTGGAACTGCTTGTTGCTTATTTTCTGCAAGGAGGAATTTAGAATAATCATTAATAAACCATTTGCCTGATTTATCAATACCAATAAGAATTAAATTATATTTCGCTTGATCAATTGAATTAATAATGCTCCTTGCTGATCTAACTGAAATTTCATGTTCAGTAGATTTTCCACCAAAAATTATTCCTAGATTAATCTTTTTAAACATATTCTTTATTAGAAAAATTAATTGATTTATGGTATAACAGTAAACGCAACTTGATTTGTAACCTTATGAGCATTTTGATCTTCTGAGTGTACAATAAAAGATAAGCTTGTAGATTGATTAAATCCTTTAGGGTTCCAAAAAGAAATCACATTGAAATTTGTTTTATCATGCTCATCAAGTATTTTTGAAATAAAGGTATCATTCTGTTGACCAACTATCTCAAATGAAACTTCATGTAATCTATTGTCCACGACGTTAGCTAATAATCGAATGGTGTCATTATTTTTAGCGATCAAGGAAGAATTGGGTGACAGTATTGTAATGGTTGGAGCTGTTGGATCGTTGTCTTCATCATGATTGCTGTGACAGGAAACAAACGTAATTAAACAACCAAAGAATATTATTTTAGTTTTCATAATTAAATTCAAACTACAATTTTTAAAACAGATTTCAATACCTTAAATTCAAATTCAGCGGACATTCCTTTATAATCACCATCAATGTGATAGTAATTCTCGTCTTTTAATTTTAATAACGAGTCCGAAGAAATAAAATTTTGTGTCAGCTTGTTAGAATTGAGTCGACGATTAAAAACATCGTAAATCAATCCAGGAATTTGGTAAGCTTTTGGTTTAGTGAGTAAAATAATTTCAGCAATTCCATCTTGAATTAAAGAATCGGGCGAAATATAGGCATTGTTACCTAACTGAGATGAATTAGCAATTTCAACGCTTATATTAGAATTAAATTCCTGCCCATCAATTTGAATACCAAAAGACTTGAATTCACTAAACTTGCCTAAGCCTAGTTTCATATATTGATACAATCCCCTTTTACCATTTTGATTAAAAATCTTAGCAACATATCCACTTAATCCAATCCCAATAGTGTTGCAACAGATTTTATCATTGATTAAGAGTACATCTACGAGGGCGTATCTATTGTTTTTTAATCGCTCGAGACAATGATGAATATTTTTATCTACGAAAAGGTGTCCCGCAAATCCATTTCCAGAGCCATTTGGAATGATCCCTAATTTTGCTTCTTTATTAATAAGTGATTGTGCAATTTCATTCAAAGTACCGTCACCTCCAACAGAAACTAAAACTACATTTGGCTGATCGGAATATTGACTAGAAATTACTGTTGCATGATTCTGATATTCAGTAGTGTATATTTCAAACGATTCCTTAGCAAATTTACGGTTGATTAGTTCATTGATATTTTTTATCTTTTTGGTTCCAGAGATAGGATTAATGATAAATATGTAATGTCTATCAACAACAGAGTCTTCAATAAAATTTAATTTTTGCATGCAACATGAACGATTTGTAAAAGTAAGTAAAAAGACTTTATTAGGAAGTCAATTATTAGGATTTGATTTATATTTTCAATAAATTTAAGTGCCGATAATTTGAAATCATATGATAATTTGTTTATTATCTTTGCGCACTATTTGAAAGATCAGATTATGTTTAAAGAATTAAAGTCCTTGAATTTACCAGAAATAGATAAGGAAATCCTAAGTTTTTGGAAGAACAATCAAATTTTTGAAAAAAGTATAAGTAGCCGAGAAGGAAGGAAAAGTTTCGTATTCTATGAAGGACCTCCTTCAGCCAACGGCAAGCCTGGAATTCATCACGTGATGAGTAGAACTGTAAAAGACATTTTTTGCAGGTATCATACCTTATTAGGTAAAAAGGTGAACAGGAAAGGAGGTTGGGACACTCATGGTCTTCCAATTGAATTGAGTGTTGAGAAGGAATTGGGAATTACAAAAGAAGATATTGGAATAAAGATCTCGATAGATGACTACAATAAGAAGTGTAAAGAGACTGTAATGAGATTTAAGAATGAATGGGATCAAATGACTGTGATGATGGGTTATTGGGTTGATCTCAATAATCCTTATATAACATTCGAAAATAATTATATAGAATCAGTCTGGAATCTTCTTCAAAAGATATTTAACAAAGGCTTCCTATATAAAGGTTACAGCATTCAGCCATTTTCACCAGCCGCTGGAACTGGTTTAAGTTCACATGAACTTAATATGCCTGGATGTTATAGGGAAGTCAAGGATGTATCTGCTGTTGCGCTTTTTGAGGTAGATCTAAGTAGTATTACGGAGAAAAATCAGCAACTAAGTAATTTGAGTAACCTTAGAATTTCTGCATGGACCACAACTCCATGGACTTTACCAAGTAATACTGCTTTAAGTGTTGGGGAAAGAATTGATTATGCGATTATTGAGACATTCAACCCATATACTAGAGAAAAGACTCATTTAATAATGGCTAAGGACTTGGTTTCGAAATGGTTTAAATCTGAGAATGAAGTAACAATAGCTGGAGAATTATCAATAGATACAGATAAAAACCTTCCTTATAGAGTTTTGGAATTTACTATAAAGGGATCGGCATTAGCTGGGTTGAAATATGTGCCATTATTCGATTATGCTATACCTGAAGATGGAGAAGCATATATAGTTATAACTGGGGACTTCGTTTCAACTGAAGGTGGAACAGGAGTCGTTCATACAGCCCCTTCTTTTGGAGCTGAAGATATGAAAGTGGCCAAAAAAAATGGGATAGGCTCTTTAACATTGGTAGATCGACAAGGTCGATTTACAAAAGAAGTTAGGGATTTTGCTCATGAATATGTTAAAGAAGCTTATTTATCTGAAGAGGAAAAAGAAACAGAAATCAAAAGGCTTGGATTATCTAAGTATCTTTCTGTAGATGAGAGAATTGTAATCAAACTTAAGACAGAAGGAAAATTATTTAATGCTCAAAAATTTGCACACAATTATCCACATTGTTGGAGAACAGATAAACCTATTCTTTATTATCCATTGGACAGTTGGTTTATTAAGGTTACAGCGATCAAAGACAGATTAATTGAATTGAATAAAACAATCAATTGGAAACCAGAAGCAACAGGAAGTGGAAGATTTGGTAACTGGTTAGAGAATATGCAAGATTGGAATTTATCTCGTACTAGATATTGGGGAACTCCTTTACCGATTTGGAGAAATCAAGAGGGTACTATAAATAAATGTATTGGATCAATTGAAGAATTAGTCAGTGAAATTGAAAGAGCAAATAAATTACTAAACCTAAAACAAAGCCTACCAAAAGATTTACATAGACCTTATATAGATGAAATAATTTTAGTCTCGGAATCGGGAGAAAAATTAATGAAGGAAACCGACCTAATTGATGTATGGTTTGATAGTGGAGCCATGCCCTTTGCACAATGGCATTACCCTTTTTCTATAAAAGTATTAACGGATCAAGAATATCCTGCTGATTTTATTGCAGAAGGTGTTGATCAGACGAGGGGTTGGTTTTATACGCTACATGCAATATCGGTAATGGTAGCTGATAGTGTAGCTTTCAAAAACGTAGTTTCAAATGGACTCTTATTAGATAAGAATGGTGAAAAGATGTCTAAAAGTAAAGGAAATGTAGTTGATCCATTTACGACGTTACCAAAATATGGTGCAGATGCAACAAGATGGTATATGATGAATAATTCAGATCCTTGGGATAATCTAAAGTTCGATCTTGAAGGAATTACGGAAGTTCGAAATAAATTTTTTGGAACACTATTCAATACTTATAACTTCTTTGCTATTTATGCCAATGTTGATAAATTTAGTTTTAAAGAAAGTGAGCTAATTCCAATCCATCTTCGTCCAGAATTAGATCAATGGATATTATCGAAATTGAATACCTTAATAGTAGACTATAAGAAATTAATGGATGATTATGAACCAACATCCACTACTAGAATTATAGAGAACTTCGTTAATGACAATTTATCTAATTGGCATGTGAGATTATCAAGAAGAAGATTTTGGAAGGCAGAAAATTCTGAAGAAAAGCTTGCAGCTTTCCAAACTCTTTATCAATGTCTATATACCGTAAGTCAATTAATTGCACCATTCGCTCCTTTCTTTGCAGAGTGGCTGTTTAAAAATATAACAGATGGTGATAATACATCATCGAATAATAATAACTCTGTACATTTAAGTTATTTACCAGAGGCCAACGTGAAGGATATAGATCCTAATCTTGAAAGAAGAATGTCTTATGCACAAAGAGTTTCTTCTCTAGTTCTTTCGCTTCGTGCAGCACAAAAAATAAGAGTAAGACAACCATTACAAAAAATATTATTGCCGATATTAGATAATAAATTTAAAGCCGAATTTGAAAAAGTTTCTGAATTGATCAAAGCAGAAGTAAATGTCAAAGAAATTGAATATGTTGAAGGTGAAAATAGTTTAATTAGTAAAAAGGTTAAGCCAAATTTCAGATCTTTAGGAAAGAAATTAGGAAAAGATATGCAAAAGGCTTCAGCAATACTTCTTGATCTAGAAGCTGAAAAGATTAACTTATTAGAAAAAGGACAAAATATTGATATTCAAATTGAAGAACGAACCTATTCCATTGCAGCCGAAGATATAGAAATTTTTTCAGAAAATATTCCAGGTTGGTTATCTGCAACAGACAATGAGATTACAGTGGCATTAGATATCAGCATTTCAAATGATTTACTAGAGGAGGGACTGTCTCGAGAAATAATTAATAGAATCCAGAATTTACGTAAAACACGAGATTATCAAGTTACCGACAGAATTATTGTATTAATTGAAGAAGATAATAGAATTATTCCCACTATAAAAAAATTTGAAAGCCTAATCAAAAGTGAAGTTCTTGCAGATATCCTTAGAATAACTAAAGAAAAGAATAAGGAACCTTTAGAATTATTCGATGATTCTGATTTAAGTTTTGATATTGAACTTTCTATATAAGCTAATCCGGTTCAAAGCCAAGGATTAAACTAAACCTTCCATATGATTTGGCAGGTTCATTGGCCTCAGTTAACCATGGTTTGTCTAATCCAAAACCATAGTCAAATCCCAATAAACCAAACATAGGAAGAAAGACTCTCAATCCAACTCCTACAGATCGCTTTAGAAGGAAAGGGTTATATTCTTTAAAACTATTCCATTGATTACCAGCTTGAAAAAAAGTAGTCATGAAGATCGTAGCACTTGGATTTAAAGACAAGGGATATCTTAATTCAGCAGTAAATTTATTAAACACAGTACCGTCTTCTGTATGGGTTAATGGTTCTGAAGTTTTGCGTTGTACTTCGTCTTCATTATATCCACGCAAGCTTAATATATCTCTTCCTGCAATTGCGAAAGACTGATTGTTCAATCCATCACCACCAATTCTAAATCTTTCGAATGGTGATGCGCCTAATTTCTTATTATAATATCCTAAGATACCTATTTTAGTATTAAATGCAAAGACAAGTTTATTTACAAGATTAAAATACCATTCGCCATCAAATCTCCACTTGTGATATTCAACCCATCTATATTTTTCCCCAACAGTTAAAGTAGTAGGATCATAATTTTTTCTAAATAATGAATAAGGCAAAGTTAGTTGACAAGATAAACTTAAACGAGATCCTGACCTTGGAAAAAGAGGCTCATTAACTGTTGATCTTGCAATAGTATGCTTAACGGAAATATTGTAAAAGTCTCCATCTCTGACAGGAATATTGTTAGCATTGAATCCAAGATAATCAACCAATCTTAGTCTTTCTAAATTCAAAGAAGTAGTTCTGGAAAAATTATCATCTGGCCATTGTAATTGAGAACCCAAAGCAGAAGATAATCTGACCAAACTAAATTTACTAGTTTTACCAGCAGAAAGTGAATTATCAATTAAACTATATACACCACCTATAGTAAATGAGTTTGGTTTTTTATTTCCGAGCCAAGGTTCAGTGAATGAGAAATTATAAGATTGAAAATATTTTCCATTAGATTGAGCGCGAAGGGAAAGTTTCTGTCCATCTCCTTGTGGTAATGGATGCCAAGATTTTCTATTAAAAATATTTTTTGTTGAAAAATTATTAAAGACTACTCCTAAGGTTCCAATGAGTCCAAAGGCACTATAACCCGCAGATAATTCTAATTGATCCGATGGTCTCTCTTCAAGCGTATAATCAACATCCACAGTTCCCCTTTTTGGGTTCACAGGAGTATTGATTCCAACTGTTTCTGGATTAAAAAATCCCAAGGCCATGATAGCACGCTGTGATCTAATAATATCTGATCTACTAAATTTTTGACCAGGACGAGTTCGGAGTTCTCGTCGAATGACATGTTCATGTGTTCTATCATTACCTGAAATTGACACTTTATCTATAGTCGCTTGAGGCCCTTCAAATATTCTTATTTCAACATCCACAGAATCATTATCGATACCTACTTCTACAGGCTCTGCGCGAAAAAAAAGATAACCATCATCCATATACAAAGAACTAACATCTCTTCCATCTTGACTAAAGCTTAAGCGTTTTTGTAATAAGTCTTGATTATAAATGTCACCTTTTTTTATTGAGATGACTTGTCGGATTTGATCTTCTGTAAATAATGAATTTCCTTTCAGTTTAATATTTCTATAGTAATATTTATTTCCTTCTTTCAGATTGATATTAATATTTATTCTTCCATTTTTATTTCTATATACAGTATCTGATATAATGGATGCATCTCTATATCCTTTAGAATAATAAAAACTTAATAATTTCTGTTTATCCTCTTCATATAAAGGTTCAATAAATTTAGATTTACTAAATATTCGCAACCAGTTCTTCGTATTTTTTAATTTTTTACGAAGTTTGTAATCGGAAAAATTATCATTTCCCTCAAAAGAAATTTTTGAAATTTTAACTCTTTTTGCATGATTAATATCAACTACTAATCTTACTGCATTTTTTTTCTTATCATCAGTGAATTCATATATTTTAACTTTTGTATCTAAGTATCCTTTCTTGATATAATATTCAGTAATTTTGTAGATTATATTTTCTTTAACATCATCTGTGACAATACTGTTTTTATTTATTTGACTATTGAATAATTCATTTAGATCGTCATGTGCTGACTTCTTTACGCCTTTAAATGAGTGACTTACGTATCGCGGTTTTTCAGTCACTTGGATTATTAATGTTGCTAGATTATTGTTTGTTTCTCCAAGATTAATTTCAACTTGAGAAAATAATTTTTGATGGTAGATAGCTTTGATTGCCTGAGCAATTTCTGGTCCTGGAATTGAAAATTTTTGACCAATTCGCAATCCAGAAATAGCAATAAGTGCCTTTTCATCGCTGAATTCATTCCCTTTTACTTTAATTTCTGCTATCTCAAAACTAGCCTTCTTGTAGTCTATATAAGGGACTTCCTGTGAACTCAAGTTAATTCCCGAGAGAATCAGAACAAATAGAAAAAAATATTTCATATTTAATTATAAAGTTGAACTAACGAATAAGTTTTAAACTCATTGTAATGCGAAGGTATTCATAATGATCTTATTTTAGGCTAAAAGTTGCAAAAATGCACTATTTAAGTGGTAAGTTCTAGTTTCGTTAAACAATTGTGCATATATTGTGTAAGTCTTTAATTATTAACAAAAAACAATCATGTAATTATTGTATTTTTGCAGCATATTTATTATTATGAATAAAAGTTTTAAGATTATTTTGACATTCATTGCCATTGGATTTTTGAGTTCTTGTTCTTTTCTCAAAAATACCTGGAATGACTTAAATTTGTTTCCCGTAACGCAAGATATTGAATTGGGCAAGCAAGTAAGTGCTGAAATAGAAGCAAATCCAGCAGAGTATCCAATTCTACCACAAGCAGGTAATGAAAGCCTATATGCTTATTTGAATGACGTTACAAAGAAGATTCTTGCAACTAACCTAGTTGATTATTCTAGAGATTTTGCTTGGAAGGTTAGTTTAATTAATGACCCAAAGACTCTAAATGCTTTTTGTACTCCAGGGGGTTACATTTATGTTTTTACAGGACTAATTAGTTACCTTGATTCTGAAGACCAACTAGCAGGAGTACTCGGTCATGAAATTGCACATGCGGCCAATAGACATTCAACGAAGCAACTCTCAAAATCCCTTGGACTTCAAATTCTACTTGATGCCGCCTTAGGCAAGCAAGAAGTTATAAAACAAGTAACCACTGCATTAATTTCCCTTAATTTTAGCAGAGCTAATGAGACTCAAGCTGATTCATTTTCGGTTAAATATCTTTGCCCTACCCAATGGAACTCAAATGGATCAGCAGGCTTCTTCAGAAAAATTGAAGGGCAATCGACTCCACCACAATGGTTAAGCACACACCCAAGCCCAGTTAACAGAATTAAGGCCATTGATTCTAAAGCAAAACAGTTAAATTGTAAAGGCAAAGAAACCAATACTTCTAAATACGCCCAGATCAAAGACCTTATATCAAGATTACCACTACCTCCTCCTAAACCTCCAAAAAGTAGCCTTGATAATAAAGCACCAACTCATTCAACTTCATCACCAAGTCAAACTAAGACTGGTAACAAACCAGCTCCTTCAAGTACAGGAAAGGTGCCGGAAAAGAAAATTCTCAAAAAAGGTGGATAAAATTTATTAAAAATAATCCTCAGTAGCAAAGTTGATCAAATTTATAGCAAGAATAAGCTCCTACATATTTCATCCTTTATTCCTTATTCTTATAAATTTATTTTTGCTCCTTTGCTTTAAGCCTCAATGGTTTGGAGTAAATCATTGGAAGGATAAAATTACACTATTGCTTATTATAGGAATTTATTCTTTGATTATTCCTGGAATTTCGTTTGTCATGTTAAAGTTTCTTAATATTATAAAGAGCTTTGAAATGAAAGAAAGGACGGAAAGAATTTTTCCATTAATCATATGCATGATATTTTATTTATGGTTGTGGATAAATCTTAAACAAGATCCAGCAATTCCCAATCCGTGGAATATGTTTATTCTAAGTGCAATTGTTGCTTCAGGCTTTTCATTAGCAATTAACAATTGGATTAAGGTAAGTTTACATGTTGTTGGTATTGTTTCATGTATTGTTTTTTGGATATTTATTCGAGTTGAATATTGTAATGATGGAATGTGTTTTTTTAAACTAGATATGAAAGGCCATAATAAATTTCAATTGGATTATATGTTGATGATTTTATTTATTATTGGTGGTTGGGTTATGACATCAAGACTTTTGTTAAAAGCTCATGAGAATATTGATGTTGTAGTAGGAACATTGGTTGGAATATGTTCTGTAATAATTGCAAATAAAATTACTTATTAAATAATGGAATTAAATAATTTAAGGGAAAAGATTGAATCCATTTGGAATCAAAGAGAGATGTTGAAGGAAGAAGCGAATAAAGAAATCATTCGCAACATTATTCATTTACTTGATACTGGTCAAATTAGAGTCGCAGAAAAAATTAAACAAGGGGAATGGGTTGTAAATGAGTGGATTAAAAAAGCGATTCTTCTATACTTTCCCATTTCAGAAAATAGAGTAATTAAAGCTGGTGATTTAGAATTTTATGACAAAATTGAAACCAAATCAAATTATGCAGAACTTGGAGTAAGGGCGGTTCCAATGGCGATTGCACGTTATGGATCCTATATTGAGTCAGGTGCTATCCTTATGCCATCCTATGTCAATATTGGTGCTTACGTTGGTAAAGGAAGTATGATCGATACATGGGCAACTGTTGGTTCATGTGCACAAATAGGTCAACATGTGCACATTGCAGGTGGAGTCGGAGTAGGTGGAGTATTAGAACCATTGCAAGCAAGTCCCAACATTATTGAAGATTTTTGCTTTATAGGTTCGCGTTGCATTATTGTTGAAGGTGCCATTGTTGAAGAAGAGGCGGTCTTAGGTGCGAACGTTGTAATCACTGCATCAACGCACATTATTGACGTTAGTGGAAGTGAAACGGTTTATTATAAAGGTAGAATTCCTGCAAGATCAGTAGTTATTCCTGGAACTTATTCCAAGAAATTTGCAGCAGGAGAATTTCAATTGCCTTGTGCATTAATTATTGGCAAAAGAAAAGAATCAACAGATAAGAAAGTGTCACTTAATTCTGCATTAAGAGATTATGAAATCGGCCAATAATAAAAATATTTTAAAATGTCACAAATAACTGAATTTAATGAATATAGGATGAGAATGAATGAAGTCATTCTTGCAAAAGATAATCTACCATTAAAAAGATTTTTTTCCTTAGATCATCAGATGTATCAGGAAGGTGCTTTGGATTTAAAGACCAAGGAAATGCTGGGTCTAGTTGCCTCAATGGTGTTAAGATGTGATGATTGTATTAAATATCATCTGGGAAAAGTATATGAATGTGGACTAAATACCGATCAAGTATATGAAGTTTTTGCAATAGCCAACATGGTTGGTGGATCTATTTGCATTCCTCATACACGCCGAGCTGCAGAATATTGGGAAGAACTTATTGCCGAAATGGCCTGAAATAAAGAAGCCCAAATTTGCACGTTGCAAATTCAGGCTCTTTCGACTAAGGTCTCAAAATAAGAAAACTACGAGTTTTAACCAATCTAAGATTGGCAGTATTTTAAAATAGAATATACTTTTTAAGGTATACCTAAATAGTAAGTAAATTAATGATTGGGAATTGCAGCGGACGCTACTTTTAGAGGCACTGCTGAGGGATTAAGCGTAAAATTAATATACATATATAGAATTTCCAAATATTTAATTAAAAAATATTTAATTAAAAATTATATGTAATCGTCTAATATAGGCCAATTTAGCTATAAATGTGAAAAACTAATTACATAATAAACTATAAATAAAGATGTTATACTTAATGAATATATTTAATATAAAAAGACCTGTTTTATAATTTTATACATATATAATTAGAAATTATTTTTCATAATGTGTCAAAATT
>JBDSHL010000420.1:0-3194 GCA_039918515.1 Saprospiraceae bacterium
GCGCAAACTATGAATTATATAAAATCTTTAGGCTTGATCCCAGGACAAAAAGCAGAATTAGAACCTATGCAATCAACCAAAGAAGAATTTATTAAATTCATTGCTACTGGTAAAGAAGAAGAGTTAAGTACGCATGCGGATCATTTCGTTACGAATAGCGCATATGGAGTTGCCTCTTATATGAAAGGTTCATTATGCTTATTTGAATTAAAATATATATGCGGAGACGAGGCTTTTGAGAAAGGAATGTTAAGTTATTATTGGAAATGGCGATTTAGACATCCGAACCCTAATGACTTTTTTAGAACAATTGAACAAGCATCTGACCTAGAGTTGGATTGGTTTAAAGAATATTGGGTTTATACAAAGAAAACCATAGATTATAGAGTTGATACCTGTTTTGAAAAGGATGGTCAATCAGTGATAAGATTAAAGAGAATTGGTTTATTCCCTATGCCAATAGACCTTAAAGTCAATACCGATAAAACTGAACTTAATTTTACCATTCCATTGGATATAATGAGAGGATTTAAAAAGTCGAAGGAGTTAAAAGTCTTAGATCCTTGGCATTGGGTTAACCCTATTTATGAATTCAGAATTGACATTCCATTAAAGAAGATTAAAGAAGTTCGAATAGATCCCAAGAATCAATTGGTGGATATTGCTCCAGAAAATAATGTCTGGATTCGAAATGAGGATTAAGCAACTCAAATTTTAGTCCATATTATCTTTCTACTAGGTTAATAAATAGAAGGGCATGTATTAATTAAAAAAATATATCTTATTTTTTGCAAAAAATTCACATTTCTTAGAAAGATGCATTTACTTTGTGCTACCAATTTCAATCAAACAACGACAATTTTATATGCTAGTCTTTAGTATCGTAATTACAATTTTAGCAACATGTAGTATTTTATCCTTGTGGCAAGGTAAAGGCTCCTTTAGAAGATCTTGATCTTCTAGGATTATTGCCACTTGAATAACCAAAACTCAATCTTTTTGAACCCATAGTATAATTTTGGGTTTATAATACATGTTACTTACCAATTTGTCTTTAAGACCAAATGCTTTATTACCTACGGAGCATGGAGAATTTCAGATCTATTCAATAGATTCTGGAGTTGAAGGTCAACCTCATATTGTACTCATTCCTAAGAATAAGTTTATAAATGAGCCATGTCTATTGCGTATCCATTCAGAATGTGTTACTGGAGAAGTATTTTTGTCTCAAAGATGTGACTGTAGTTACCAGTTACATGAAAGTATGGAGCTTATTAATAAGGAAGGAGGACTTTTAATTTATCTTCGACAAGAAGGGAGAGGAATTGGTCTAGACAACAAAATTAAAGCTTATGCATTGCAAGATGAGGGAATGGATACGATTGAAGCTAATCATAGATTAGGTTATGCTTCAGATGAGAGAAATTATCAAATCGCTGTTACTATCTTAAAAGAAATGTTGATTTCTTCCGTTAGACTGATCACTAACAATCCATTGAAAATCGATTTCTTAGTTAAGAATAATATTCAAGTAGTAGAAACCATTTCTATCATCAAACCTAAAGATATTTATAACGAATCCTATATGAGAACGAAAAGAGATAAAATGGGACATTTAATTCCAGAATAATACTCATGAATCCAAATACGTTATCTCAATCATTTCTTCGGCTAGTTACTATTATGGATGAATTGCGAGAAAAATGCCCTTGGGACAAAAAGCAAACCATTCACTCCTTAAGAAATTTGACTATTGAGGAAACATTTGAGTTGGTAGATGCTATTCTTGAAGAAAGTCCTGAAGCTATCAAGGAAGAGTTGGGAGACGTCTTATTGCATATTTTATTTTATTCAAAAATAGGATCTGAAAACAATTGGTTTGATATTCAACAAGTCATAGATCATGTATCAGAAAAATTAATTCGGCGACATCCCCACATCTATGGAGAAGTCAAAATTCAGGATGAAGAAGAAGTAAAAAGAAATTGGGAAAAGATTAAGCAAGCTGAAGGCAAGAAGGGTATACTTTCTGGAGTACCTAAATCATTACCAGCGATGGTCAAAGCTTTAAGATTGCAAGAAAAGACGAAACAGGTTGGATTCGAATGGGAGAATATTAGTCAGGTTTGGGATAAAGTGGAAGAAGAGATATTAGAACTTAAATCTGCAATAAAAAATACTGAACAAAATGAGATTGAGGAGGAGTTTGGAGATGTGTTATTCTCACTTGTTAACTATGCCCGTTATTTAAAAATTGACCCTGAAGCTGCTTTGGAAAAATGCAATCGAAAGTTTAAATTGAGATTTGAATATATTGAAAAACACGCCGATCGCGCATTGACGGATATGAGCCTAACAGAACTGGACGCACTGTGGAATCAAGCTAAGTTGAAAGACAAAACCTTGCTTTAGGTCATTGAAAGAGTCAAAGTGAAATTGGAGTGGATTTAATAAGCAAGTAAATTTATAACCCTAGATTGGGCTTGACATTTAAAAGAAACTAAAGTAATTGCTAATTGTCCAAGCGGGGCAAAAAGACTTTATTGCGAACCATATGCCCAATGCGATATTTATTCGGATTTTACCTTGTAATATCGTGAGTAGAAACTGGGATTCTTTGAATTCGAATTGAACTAATTGTACTTAAAAAAAATAACCCAGCTAGATTTTTTTTACCTTCTTTCTAGGGTAATGAAAATCTCTCTATATTCTTCTAAAAATGCTTAGGCTCTCCTAGCCCTTTTTTATAAATCAAAGCTAAAGTGTATAAATAAGCTTATTGTTATTTTGAATGCCTATAAAAAGAATATATGAATTTCCTGTCCGACTTTTGATCTTGACTTCATTAAGATTAGTATTCAGCTTAATGAGGTGGTTGAGGTTGCGCACTTTTCCCATGCAAAAAGTTAATTTTGTTTATTTTTATATTATAGGTCATATTTTATTTTTTACACTAAAAAAAATATTATTTTATGTTTCTAACATATTTATATTATAAAAATATGTAATGTTTATAATTAGTTGATATATAGATATATACATAGCTATATGCCAACTTTACATAAAATAAATGCCAACTTTACATGACTGCAATACGATATATGCTATCTTTGTTTTTCTAATTAGAAATTTATGTCTAAATCACCTATTGTATTGCGCAATTTATCTTTGGTTGTTGCTAAAGTACTAAAGCA
>JBDSHL010000421.1:0-1621 GCA_039918515.1 Saprospiraceae bacterium
ATGATCTTTTTAAAATAATGAATCCTTAATAAAGATCATTCAATAATTATAACAAATTCTTACGAGATTAAAATATCGGCGAAGTAAGATAAAAATACCCAATCAATTCCTATCGCATCCTTGGCATTCTTCTCTTGCCTCCTGGCTTGAACATCATTCTCTGATCCATCTGACCGGACATCTTGGCTTTCCCCTGTTGTTTGAATACATTATCCAACATTTCCATTTGTTCTTTGAACATTTCGGTAGTTAATTTAAGTTTTTTCAGTTCTCGATATGAATTATTGGCTTGTGTCCATTGGTTTTTATTGATCTGGATATTGATCATTTGCATAAGGATCATTGCTCTTTCATTATCAGTAGGTAACTTCATTTCCTGAGCCTTGATAAACCAGACTTCTGCTTCGTTCTTATCTCCGATTTGTACTGCTACCGAACCTTTAATGAGATAATAATAGGCCCTATTCGTAACGTATAACCAGTTGGGTTTAAGGGTAAGGTTTAATCGTTTTTCACACGCGTGAAAATCCATACTCTGCATCAATTGAGAGGCTGATTGGATGGTTCCAAGAAATATGTAACTTAATAATAGTATCACACCCATTAATAGAAATGGAAAGGAATACCAGAAGCCATAAGCATACCATAAGATTATTCCACCAAGTAATCCAATGGCAATTAAAGCCAGTTTGAGATATATATTGATTGTAAACATAGTTTTCTATTCTATTAAAATGCGAAGGTAAAAACTTTTTATTAGAGATTCCAACAAGCTTACTATAACAATTAAGTAAATAATTCGTTGTTTTGTGAGCCCAATTTCAATACAATTATTTTATTAAATGAAGATTTTAAGTAAGTTATTAGTTTTTTTTATTATTTGTAACTTAGGGCGTTTAGTTGCTCAATCCCAAGTTCCACACAACATTATTCCTCAACCTGTAAGTGTCAGATCAGCACCTGGAAATTTGAAGTTGCTAGAACTAAAACAAATTATTATTCCTAAAAAGAGCATTGAATTTCGAAACTTAGCGGAATACATTAAGAACTCTCTTAATATGCCCGATTTAAAAATTATAGAATCTAAGTCACCAAGTTTAGGAAAAACGAAGTCTATCGTTATTTCCTTATTAACTTCTGAAAAGAACAAAGACAACTATGCATTAAACATCAATAAAAATGGAATTTTAATCAATGCTGAGGATTCCAAGGGTGCGTTCTATGCCATTCAATCTGTACTCCAGTTAAGTGAATTGTCGGATGTTGGAAGTATTCCTTTCTACATTATAGAAGATGAATCCGAATTTAAATATCGCGGAATGCATCTTGATGTAAGCAGACATTTTTTTTCAGTTTCTTTTATTAAATTGTATATTGATCTACTCGCAAGATATAAGTTGAATACTTTTCACTGGCACCTCACCGATGATCAGGGATGGCGTATCGAGATCAAAAAATATCCTTTGCTGACAGGCATCGGCAGTAAAAGAAAAGAAAGTATACTTGATAAACATTTCGAGCCTTATCTGGGCGATAATACCCCGGTAGAAGGCTATTATACTCAGGACCAGATAGCAGATGTGATTAAATATGCAGCCTTAAGACATGTGTCCATAGTACC
>JBDSHL010000422.1:0-2400 GCA_039918515.1 Saprospiraceae bacterium
GTAATTTTTATTTCCTCTGTGAATTTGCCATGTGCAGTATCAAATTTGAGAAGATGAACCAAGGTAGAAATATCGGTTAGGTCATTCACCGCAACGACTTCCAAATCCTTATTCTTCAGTAATTCCCTATAAGTCAACCTACCTATTCTTCCAAAACCGTTGATCACAACTCTTTTCTTCATCTTTTTGCTTCTGAATTAAATAAGTAATATTAACAATTTGCGACAAAAAAGTTTAATGAGATAAAACGGAAGTCTATATATTTGCGTCTCTTTTGAAAATCTGCCCCGTTCGTCTATCGGTTAGGACATCAGATTTTCATTCTGGCAAGAGGGGTTCGACTCCCCTACGGGGTACATTAAGTAAAACCGAATTACAAGAGAAACCATCCACCTATTGGCGGGTGGTTTCTCTTTTTTAAAGCTCTAGTTAAGCAAATATGAGTATTACTTCTGAAATCAACAAAAGGCGAACCTTCGGGATAGTCTCTCATCCGGATGCAGGAAAAACCACGCTTACCGAAAAGTTACTACTGTTTGGAGGAGCCATACAAATTGCTGGAGCCGTTAAGTCCAATAAAATAAAAAAGCACGCAACATCAGATTTTATGGAGATTGAGAGGCAAAGGGGAATTTCTGTAGCCACTTCTGTTATGGCTTTCCCTTACCGCGATCTTCAAATTAATATTCTCGACACTCCTGGCCATAAAGATTTCGCAGAAGATACTTTTAGAACTTTAACCGCTGTGGATAGCGTAATTGTAGTTATAGACGTCGCAAAAGGAGTTGAAGAACAGACTGAAAAGCTGGTTGAAGTCTGCAGAATGAGACGCACACCAATTATTGTCTTCATCAATAAATTAGATAGGGAAGGCAAAGATGCTTTTGATCTATTGGATGAAATTGAAACTAAACTTAAACTCCGAGTAACTCCACTCTCATGGCCATTGGGAATAGGTCAAGATTTCAAAGGAGTCTATAGTATTTATGAGAAAAAATTCATTCACTTCCGCGCTCATGGCAAACAGGAAGAGGAAGATGTCACAGAGATTAATTCCTCTAATGATAATACACTTAAAAATATTATTGGAGACCGATTATTCAATCAATTTCAAGAAGATTTAGAAACCATTCATGGAGTATATCCAGAATTCGACAGGGAGGATTATTTAAATGGAAAAATATGTCCTGTGTTCTATGGAAGTGCTGTAAATAATTTTGGTGTTAGGGAATTATTGGATTGCTTTGTTGAAATTGCGCCTACCCCTAGATCTAGAGAAACTGAAGAACGCATTGTAAATCCAGAAGAAGAAAAATTAACAGGCTTCATATTTAAAATTCATGCCAATATGGATCCCAAACATAGAGATCGAATTGCATTCTTTCGAATATGTTCTGGTGAATTCAAAAGAAATACGAATTATTATCATGTGCGATTAAATCGCATGTTAAAATTCTCAAATCCAACTTCCTTTCTTGCTGCCCGAAAAGAAGTCATTGATGAAGCTTATGCCGGGGATGTTATTGGACTTTATGACAATGGAAATTTTATGATCGGTGATTCCTTATCCGAAGGAGAAAAATTACATTTTAAAGGTATCCCTCGCTTTTCACCAGAGATATTTCGCTTTGTTGATAATTCAGATCCTTCGAAATTCAAACAATTTGCTAAAGGCTTGGAGCAATTAATGGATGAAGGAGTCGCACAAATGTTTGTCAAGGAAGATTCTCAAAGAAAAATAATTGGTGTAGTTGGCGCATTGCAGTTTGATGTTATTCAATATCGACTTGAGCATGAATATGGAGCATCTTGTACTTATGAACCTATTCAATTAAATAAAGCCTTATGGATACATTCCAAGAATCAGAAAAAGATGGATGAATTCATGCAACGAAGAAAAAAAGATATTGCCAGAGATATTGATGGACAAGTGGTATTCCTTGCGGATTCAGCTTGGACATTGAGATTGGTGCAAGAGAACTTTCCTGAATTAAGTTTCCAAACAAGCAGTGAGGTAATTGTGTAAGGTTAATTTTATTTTAAACACTTTGTAACTATTTAGTCATCGAATGTTTTTGTCATGATTTTTGCAAAAATGGCAAAAATTCATACCAAAAACAAGCTCGTTCACCATTAAAAACGATGGATTATACCGCTTTGAAATGATATTTAGTCCAATTTTCGCTACGCTCAAATGTATACAAAGTATACTAGGCGGCATAATACTCTGTAAGATTTCTGAATTATTGGCATAATTCAAAAATCACATTGGTATTACATCCATCTCTAATCGGGTAGGATGAGGCTCTCGCCTCAGTCCCCCCACACCACCTGGCATACGCTTTACGTACCTCGGCGGTTCTTAAAATCATTTACGTTCGATAATGGTAAGTAACGAAA
>JBDSHL010000423.1:0-3088 GCA_039918515.1 Saprospiraceae bacterium
TGATTTCTCTTGGAATATGATCAATATTATTAAAAGTATATTCCTTCCTGATGACCTGATCTCCATTCTTGAGTTTGTTCACATCACAAAGTAAAGCTTCATGGTCTATGGCTTCGGGAATGTCAAAATTAATTACACCATTTTTGTCAATAGTTTGTAACTCCCATTTCTTATAATAATTATCTTCAGAAATAACTGCGAGCTCTTCAAGACCAAATGAATCTCTTAGCGCTTTAATAAAACTAGTCTTGCCAGAACCACTTCCTCCTGAAATTCCTATTAACATGAATTAGATAAGTTGAATTTAATTTCCACAAAGATTATCTATTTTCGTCAATTTTCATTAAATTGCATGAAGATATAGTTTCATAAATTTATCGTTATGGTTGAATTTATAGCATTCAAATCACTCACTTCTATCCTTGTTTTTACGAGCTGTTTTAGCTAACTGTTCAACTTTGATTTACTCATTTTCATTAGCATATAAGTTTCTAAAAAAGTAAAAATAAAATATATAACCAATGATGGAATAACCAGTTCCTTTTTATTTATTCCAAGTTTACTCACTGCATAAAGGACAATAAAAACATAGAGCACAATTTTAAGAAAAACGAAAATTATAAATATTCTAGTGAAGAGATATTTATCACTCGATCTTAAGGAATATTTAGATAGCACATATAATACCACACAAAATAGTGTAAAAAAAAGGATAATTACATATTGTGCATATAGGCTGTTGATCTCAATATCAAACAATGTATTAACGATCAGCATACTCATTAAAACTGTCGATAACAAAAGGATCGAAATAGTCTTGATGCTCATTTAGTTCTGTTTCTGGTATCAACTAAAATCCGGTAAATCAATGCTGCGAAAATAAAAAGAACTAAAGTTAAAGTAAGATATGGTTTGTCAAATTGAAATTTATTGTCCAAATATCTTCCGGCAAAAGCTCCAACCGCTAATATTCCAAAAAATTGAAATGCCATTCCTGCATATTTAAGATATGCATTGGCATTGCCCATATTCTTATTCATTAAAAAGGCTAAGAAATGTTGTTTTCTGAACTTACCGTTGAAGGTTTTAATCTATTGTTGACCTGTTGAACATTCATCTTACTCATAACATTGAATTTTGCACCTGGACTCACACTTAATTTGTCGGTATTGATTTCCCCTTCTACATGAGCTGTTTCTTTAATCTGTAGAAGGTCTTCAATTTGCAATATCCCTTTAAATTTCCCTTCAATTACGGCATTCTGGGCTTTAATTTCCCCTTCAATACTACCACTTGTACCAATTATTACCTTCCCTTTGCAGTTTAATGTCCCTTTAAGGTAGCCATCAATCCGAATATCGCTGTCCGCTGATATTAGTCCTTCGACAGTTGTCCCTGTCACCAGACTATTCAACATTCCTTGGCTGGATATTCCTGCAGATAACTTAGGTGATTCCTTTGTTGGGGTTTTGTTCGATCCAAACATAATTTACTAATTTTGAGTTGTAAAAAAAAATAATTCGAGTAAAGCCTTAGTTTGGTTAATACATTTTTTTATAAATAAAATGAACACCTCTATCTAGAAGTGTTCATCTTTTATTATTTAGCCTTAAACAGTAGATTAGAAATTAGGGCAATAAATACCTCTTCTTTCTGGTCCACAAATATTATAAATAAATGATAATTCAAATGAATTATTGGCCGCACTAGCTTGCCTAAGTGAAGATGTATTTATATCATAAGAAAGCCCAAAGCCCATTTTATTATAATCAAATCTTGTTGAGAGGATCAAAGCATCCATAAGTATACCTTTTTTCGAAATTCCCACACCTGTAATTGGATCAACACCTGAAGTCTTTTCAGAATTAGCCAATCTTGCCCATAAGCCTAATTGGAAGGATTGCTCATCATTCTTGGACTGGCTTACATTGAATCTAAGACTTGTGCCTCCGTTAACTTGCCAATGAGGGCCTTGTAAGAAGGTAACGATTCCAGGTACGAGACTGTTTTTATTTCCCATCTGAAATACTCCGCCTGCATGAATAGCTAATTTGGGGAATAATGGAGCCGCAGAAAAATTATTTCCAGTTATGTTTTTTGCATTATTCTGAAGTGGTTCGTTCAGATGACTATAGGAACCTCCGAAATAGAAGTTGTTTTTCTTATCTAAAACAGAAAACCATAAGACTCCTAAACTTATATCCGCAAAAATAAAATTTGGATCATAGACAGTCGGATCAATGTTAGTTGGTGTTTGAGGTTGTGGCCCATTTGGTCCAATCTGACTTCCCCACACCGCATTATGAAAGTTTACTCCTCTTTGATTTAAACTACCATCGACTCCAAATACCAGATAATTAGATGATGTTCTGCTTCCAGACATTCTCTTGGCATAAGACCCAGATAATTTAAATGAAACTGTTTTAAAATCTAAGGAACCTGCCTTATCACCCCATAAAGTTCCTCCGAATCCAAAATAATCATAACGACTTACGGGTATCTTCTGATCGAAGGAAACGTTGAAAGTATTGAAAGAGGCTGATTTAAGTACTGGAGCCCACTGATTTCTATAGTTCGCAATAAATCTCATCTTGCAATTCATAACGCCTGTTAGAGCAGGGTTAAGATTCAGGGGAGACATATAGAATTGGCTGAAATGTATGTCCTGAGACCACAATCCCAGTGGCATTAAAAATAATAATGTTCTTAAGAGTTTGCGCATACCTACTTTTTTAAAGAAGGATAAATTTACGACTTTTAAATCAAAAAACGGTACTTTTTTCATGATTGTTTGATACATATATTTAATTATTATACATACATTACTGTTAATCATAATCAATCGCTCCAAAATCACGAATTAGTAGTTCATCGTAATAGTTGGCTTTATCAATTAAATCCTTCAATATCCTCGCGCCGTATTCCCGCTTGAGGTATTGATCGAACATTATGGTACTTATTAAGATGCTATTCTTATTAATCCCTAAACTAAGACCCTGTAGAATGGAATTCTGTTGCATGAGGTAGCTATAAATAGGCAAAATGTTTTCTTTAGGCAAGTTGGCTAAAATAGATTCGGCAACGATCA
>JBDSHL010000424.1:0-2811 GCA_039918515.1 Saprospiraceae bacterium
ACAGATAATGACGGATTTTTTAATATCAGTTCAATTCCTGTAGGAGATTATACAATTATTTCAACTTTTATAGGATATGATACTTCAATGGCTACTTTAGTGTTAAAAAAGAATCAGGTCATCAATAAAAATTTCTCTATTTCGGAATTAGGAATAAATCTTAATGAAGTAAGTATTACTGCTAGTAGAGAAGAAGCAAGGACAGAAGTTAAGATATCCAGTATAACTGTGACCCCTAGACAAATTAAAGCCTTGCCTTCAACTGGCGGGGAGCCAGATATAGCGCAATATTTACAAATAATTCCAGGAGTCATCACCACTGGAGATCAGGGTGGACAAAT
Source organism: Saprospiraceae bacterium (assembly GCA_039918515.1). GTDB lineage: Bacteria > Bacteroidota > Bacteroidia > Chitinophagales > Saprospiraceae > Vicinibacter. The sequence continues at coordinate 342 of JBDSHL010000424.1, forward strand.
CTATATTAGAGGTGGAAGCCCAGTTCAGAATAAAATAATGATCGATGGAATGACGGTATTTAATCCATTTCATTCTATTGGAGTTTTTAGTGTGTTTGAGACTGAAATTATCCGAAGTGCTGATGTTCTCACCGGTGGATTTGGAGCGGAATATGGTGGAAGGATTTCGGCCATCGTGGATATGAAGACAAGAGAAGGAAATAAAACAAGATACAGTGGTCTTGTAAGTGGTAGCCCTTTTATGGCGAAAGGATTAATTGAAGGCCCTATTATTAAATTTAATCCAATTACAAGCTCCAGTACTTCATTTCTATTAACTGGTAAAAAGTCTTTTATTGATCAGACTTCAAAGAAACTTTATAAATATGCATTGGACACTTTGACCGGAAGTTTACCTTTTAGTTTTCAGGATGTCTATGGCAAAATCTCAACGATTTCATCTAACGGAAGCTTTCTGAACTTGTTTGGATTTAAATTCAACGATGATGTAAATTATACCGGTCTTGCTCATTTGAATTGGGAAGCTACAGGTGCGGGAACAAATTTCAAATTGATACCGACGAATTCAGGAATGATATTTGGTGGTAATATAGCTTATTCAGATTACAAAATTAATTTAGATGAGAAACAATCTGAACTACGTACAAGCAGAATAAAAGGGATACTTTCAAATTTTGATTTTACCTTCTTTGGTAGAAACTCTGAAACCAAATATGGTATTGAATTCAATGCTTATTCTACAGATTTTAAATTCACTAATTTTCTAAAAGTTCCCGTCGAACAGAACGATAACAATACAGAAATCGCCGGATTTTTGAAACACAGATTAAGCAAATATGGCTTTGTATTTGACCCTAGTTTAAGATTACAATATTATGCATCAATAAGTAAAGTTTCAATAGAACCTAGATTTGGATTGAAATATAACATTTCTGATAAAATACGATTTAAAGCTGCGGGTGGTCTTTACAGTCAGAATCTCATGAGTTCCGTGAGTGAAAGAGACATTGTCAATTTATTTGTTGGATTTCTTACTTCACCTGATTTGATTCGCAGTACACATCTGATAAGCGGATTCGAATTCGATTTATTGTCGAATTTGAATTTAAATGTTGAAGGATATTATAAAAAATTCACTTCACTTTACAATTTAAACCGAAATAGAAGAAGCTCAACAGAATCAGCCTATTCTAAGGAAAAAGGAGATTCCTACGGGGTTGATTTTCTATTTAAATCAAATTGGGTAAATTGGAGTATTTGGTTAGGGTATTCCTTAGGATTTGTAAACAGAGATGATGGAGTACAGAAATTTCCTGCTTTATTTGATAGAAGACATAACTTGAATTTGGTACTAGATTATCAATGGGGTAGAGCTAAATGTTGGCAGACTGGCATGCGTTATAATATGGGTTCTGGATTTGCATTTACTAAAGTACAAGGATTTATAGGGGATAATAAATTGCAAAATGGATTAGAAACTAATTTTGGAATAGACAATCCGAATATTGGTGTTGTTTATTCTGATAAAGTAAATTCAGGCAGATTGCCTTATTATCATAGGATCGATTTGTCAATTAGAAGAAGAATCGATTTTACAAAATTCTTGAATCTAGAACTTAATGCGTCAGTTACGAATGCATTGGATCGTAAGAATATATTTTATTTCAATGTGGTAGAAAATAAAAGAGTCAATCAATTGCCGGTTCTCCCTTCACTTGGAGCGGTGTTTCATTTTTAGGTGGTAGGCTTTAGGCTATAGGTTTTAGGCTGTAGTTTTTAGGCTGTAGGTTTTAGGCAGTAGGTTGTAGGTTATAGAAATAGAAAGTGAAGGAAGGGAATTAATTTTTATTCTGAATTAGACTAGCTTTAATTTCATCTATTGTAAATAACTTGCCATGCCAGTGAATTTCATTTAAATAATTAAGTATGTTGCATATTTCTACGTCTGCAATAGTTTTGTTGGCAGGCATTTCTACTTGTAAGTAACGACCTTTGAAGACAGTATTTGAGTCTCTGCCAATTCCTTGTCTTATCCATGCGGCTAATTGTGTTCTGTGATTTAAGATATAGGAAGAATCTGTTAAAGGAGGATACCATTGTCCTAATCCTTCTGCATTTTTGCCATGACAAGAACTGCAATATGTTTCGAATAAAAATTTTCCTTCCTTGTAACTCGAAGTTGATATCTTACAAGAATTAGTGGAGATTATAATAAAAGTAAAAAGTATTAAATTGAATCTTATGTGTAGATTATTCCTTGAATTTCTCGTTTCACTTTTCATCTAAGAGTAATTGAATATCCTCCATGAATCGATCAATATCTTTATCATCCGTCCCTAAAGCGTAAGATCGCAAATGTTTCTTCCGATCTACGAGTAATATCCATCCACTGTGATTGATACCACCTGGAACAGAATCATCGTCTATAGCAGTACTCATATAATGTTTTGCAAGATCTTTGATATCCGAA
>JBDSHL010000425.1:0-18324 GCA_039918515.1 Saprospiraceae bacterium
AGTCAATATCTTCAATGTTCATTTCAGCTTCCTCAAGAGCCAATTCCATAGCCGCTTTAGCACCAAGTCCATCTGGGTGGGGAGCTGTAATATGGTAAGCATCAGCAGTTAATCCAGAACCGCATACTTCAGCATACATTTTAGCCCCTCTCGCTTTGGCATGCTCATATTCTTCTAACATAAGCGCACCTCCACCTTCACCTAAAACAAAACCATCTCTATCTTTATCATAAGGTCTAGAGGCCGTGAGAATATCATCATTTCGTTCAGATAGCGCTTTCATTGAACTGAAACCTCCTATCCCAGCTCTTGTAACTGCTGCTTCAGATCCACCGCATAAAATCATTTTGGCTTTTCCATGTCTAATATAGTCAAATGAATTGGAAATCGCGTGACTTGAAGAAGCACATGCACTAACTGTACAATAGTTAATTCCCATAAATCCATATTTAATAGATATATGACCTGGAGCAATATCTGAAATTAGCTTTGGAATCAGAAAAGGACTATAACGAGGAGGCCCAGTATTCAAAGCTGCTTCAGAAAGATCTGTTTCTAAAGTGTAAAATCCTCCAATACCGCTTCCCCAGATCACCCCAACTCGAGTTTTGTCTACTTTGTCAAGGTCTATTCCTGAATCTTTAACGCATTCTTCAGCAACCACTAAGGCATATTGAGCGAATGGATCCAATTTTCTCGCTTCCTTCTTTTCCAGATAATCTTCAGGATTGAAGTTTTTTAACTCACAGGCAAACCTGGTTTTAAACAAACTTGGGTCATAACGAGTAATAGGACCAGCACCTGACAAGCCTTTCTGTAAGCCATTTTTATACTCAGCAAGGTTTTTGCCTATAGGTGTAAGAGCTCCCATTCCAGTAACTACTACTCGCTTCATACTAATATTTTTAATCTGAGAAGACTCAAGATAATTTATTTATATAGCTTATTATCAAGCTATTAGCGGTGAACGGGGTTATTTATTAGCCTCGAGATAATCAATGGCTTGACCAACTGTTTGAATTTTTTCAGCTTGGTCATCTGGGATTGAAGTATCAAATTCTTTTTCAAATTCCATGATAAGCTCCACAACGTCAAGGGAATCTGCTCCTAGATCGTTTACAAAACTTGACTCAGTTGTTACTTCTGATTCATCAACGCCTAATTTATCGACGATGATTTTTTTAACTCTTTCACTTGTAGTTGACATTTTAATTTAAGTTTTTTAATAAGAATATGCAAATTAACACTATTCGTAAGGTTCTTCCAAAAGATTCATCATAATTTTTTATTTATTATTCAATTCTTAAGAAACCTTAACCATTTATTTTGTTCCTTTAGAATTAATTTTACCCCAATTTCATGATCCAGCATAACACTAAAATTGTCATAACCGTAGGACCTTCCTGCAATTCCTATGAGGTTTTGAGAGATCTTGCCTTATTGGGAGTATCTGTATTTAGACTAAACTTCTCCCATGGAAGTCACTCGGATCATGAGTCTGTTATCAACCATATCGTATCCATTAATGAACATTATGGCTTACACTTAGGAATACTTGCTGACCTTCAGGGACCCAAACTTCGTATTGGAAGTATAGAAAATAATGCTTTACATGTAAACGAAGGGGATATTCTGACCTTCAAGGATGAAGAATGCCTTGGAAACAATGATCAAATTTATATGAGTTACGATCGATTTGCCCAAGATGTCAAAATTGGAGAACGAATCCTAATCGACGATGGTAAATTAGTCTTTGAGGTGGTTGAATCCAATGGAAAAGATACTGTGAAGCTTAAGGCTCTATATGGTGGAATTCTTTCTTCTAATAAAGGTGTCAATCTGCCCGATACTGTTATTAGTCTTCCTTCACTTACGGATAAAGACTTAGTTGACCTCCAATTTATTCTCACTCAACCTGTTAACTGGATAGCACTGTCTTTTGTGCGCAAAGCGGAAGATATTGTCAACCTTATTCAATTAATAGATAAAGCTGGTCATCATGCTAAAGTAATTGCAAAAATTGAAAAACCTGAAGCACTTAAAAACTTAGACGAAATTATAAAAGTAAGCAACGCTATAATGATCGCACGAGGAGATTTGGGTGTTGAAATGCCCATCGAGAAATTACCCACTATTCAGAAAATGATCATTCGCAAGTGTATTCAACGATCAAGACCCGTCATAGTGGCAACACAACTAATGGATAGCATGATTAACAATCCTTCTCCCACAAGAGCAGAAGTTACAGATGTCGCGAATGCAGTTCTCGATGGATGTGATGCCGTAATGCTCAGCGCTGAAACTTCTGTAGGCAAGCATCCAATTTTGGTCGTTGAGGCCATGAATAAAATAATTGTAGAAGCCGAACATCATTATAGCTTTCACAATAATAGACCAAAATTATCTGAGAAGTCTTCAACATTCCTTAGTGATGTTGTATGCTTTAATGCAGCTAAGGTGGCAGAAGAGCTTAACGCAAAAGCCATCATTGGATTAACCGTATCTGGATATACCGCTTTCAAAACTTCCTCCTTTCGAACCAATTGTCCAATCTTTATTTTTTCAAGTTCTAGAGAAATTCTTGGAACCTTGAATCTGGTCTGGGGCGTAAGAGCCTATTTTTATAATAAGATGATCTCAACAGATGAAACTATTGAAGACATTACACGTATACTTAAAGAAGATCATAAAATTCAAAAAGGTGACCTCATTGTCAATACAGGAAGTATGCCAATTCATGCCAAATTGAGAACCAATATGCTCAAAGTAACTGAAGTAGAATAAAATGATTTATCACAGTTTGCGTTTATACTGAAATTTAACTCCGATTTGAAAAAATATTTATTTAATTCTTTTATTTGCTTTTTTAGTACAATTTCAATGCTTAGTGCTCAAGTCCTTACAGGACAAGAGTCCTCAAGTCTCGAATCTCAGCTTATTGAAGCAAGCAAACAAGAAATCATAGGTAATCCTGATAAAGCTATAGAACTACTAGAAAAAATGCGTTCTAATCAAGAGGTTAAGGCAACCGTTTATTATCAGTTGGCAAGATTATATCTTTCTAAATCGAGATTAGAAGATGCTGTCAATGCAATCAATCAAAGTGTACTTGCTGATCCCAATAATAAATGGACAAGAATATTTCAAGCCAATGTTTTTGAATCTGTCGGAAGATACAACAATACAGCTGAATCTTATGATGCTTTATCGGTCATTGAACCAGAGAATTATACCATGTATGACTTAGCGGCTTTGAATTATGTAAAAGCTGATCAGACAGATAAAGCATTGGCTGTCTTTGATCGTGCGCAGTTAAAGTTTGGTGTAATGCCCAAGCTTTGTATCAAAAAATCTAGAATCCTGACTTCAATACATAAAGAAAAGAAAGCCATAGAATTATTACAAGCAAGTATTAAAGAATATCCTAAACATGATGAACTTTATTATGAATTATATCAACTTTATAATACACTAAAAAACAATGCCGAAGCAGAACTAACGCTTAAACAATTAAAAGCTATTAATCCTTTTCATCCGATTTTTAGTTATCAGCAAATCAATCAATCTCCAGAAACTGATCTAAGTAAAATTAGCAATTCAATTGATCAACCAAATTCTAATCTTGATGTGATTATCCAATCTTTAATTCCAATGATAAAGACCAATGATAATTCCAGGATCAATCAACTACTAGAAGTATCCGACAAACTCATCGCTAAATATCCAAAAGACGCTAAATCCTGGGTGTTAAAGGCTGATATACTATTTACCTACTACGATTATTTAAATGCAATTGCAGCTTATAACAAAGCCATTGAATGTTCTTCAGTTCCATATTCTGTGTGGGAGAATCTGATCATCAGCATGATCCAATTAAATCACTGGACTTCATTGATTGTAAAGGTTAATTCTGCCTTGGATTTTTATCCCAATCAAAGTTTTCTTTTCTATGCTCTTGCGCTTGCCCATTTGAATAAATCCGAATTGGATGATGCAGAAACTCAGGCTGCTCAATTCGCATTAATGAGGAAGAATAATCCCGTAAGAGCACAAGAAGCAAATATTCTGATGGCAAGAATTCTCGATGCTAAAGGCCAATTTGAAAAAAGTGAGATACTATGGAAACAATGTTTAGAGGTTGAAGATAATGACGAAGCTATACTGGAATATTGTGTTAGCAAATCCAAAAATGGAAAACCCTTTCCACAGAACAAATTAGAAAAAGCAATGCTCAATAAAAATTTACAAGCATCTTATATAACAAGTACAGTAGCACGGATTGCATTCAATCAAAAAGATTTTAATAAAGCAAAAAAAATAATAACAGATTGCCTAACCATAAAAGGTGGACAAACTCCTGATAACTTTGAACTAGCTTCAAAAATTCTGAAGAACTTAGGAGACAAAGATTCCTCTCGTGCTATGCTGCAAAAAGCTCTTGAGTTAAGTGACAATAAAGAATATTACAATAATTTAATAAATAATCTGAATTGATAAGGACTTTACTGGCTTTGATATTGCTTACGAATCTAATGTCTTGTCGCAGTAGCAAGAAAAAGATTATGGATACGAAAGCACTTACAAAAGTTAAAGATCTCGACGAACTTATTGAAAAAATATATACCCATCAAGAATACAAATTTTATTCTGCCAAAGGTGAAGTAGAATATTCAGGATCTGATTTTTCTGGTAATGCCGATGCTTCTCTTAAAATAATTAAAGACAGCCTTGCTCTTTTAACCATTAAAAAATTTGGGATTGAACTCTTTAGAATACTTTTAGATAAAGACAGCGTAACGGTGATGGACAGAATTCAGAATACCTGGTCTAAGTCAAGTATCAACAGTTGGACCAAATCCTATTCTGTACCACTTGACTTTATTATGATACAAGACGTCTTGACCACTGGATTATACCTAACCGAATATTTGAGCTATGAACTATCAACTACTCCACATTCTTATTTAATCAAGGGTAATTCAGAATTATTTCAAATGAACAATGAATTATTTTATGCTCCAGTTAAACCCTTTAAGATTATGATTAGTCAGAATTCAAGTGTGGTGAAAATAGATTTTTTAAAACATTTATTGGTTGACAAAAAAAATTATCCTTCTACCATTCAGGTATACTTTCAAGATGCTATGAAGCCCGAAGCTCATTCAATACACATAGATTGGAAGGAAATAAAAATCAATTCCCCTGAGCAAATAAAATTTGAAATTCCAAAAAGTTATACCAAATTAAATTAATGGCTTTCATATTGAAGCTTTTTTCTGACTTTATACGAAGATTTATTCAATTAGCAGAATACTACTTCTTGTTCATTCGTAAGCTTATATCTATTAACTATTCAAGATCAATATTTTTAATTTTGCTTGTTGTAATTTCATTCTTGACTTATTCTTTCACAAATTCTTCCGAATCAAAAAATAAAGACAGAATTGAATTTCTCAAACAGCAGATCAAGCAAACAGAAGAAATTCTTGCACATCTCAACACAGATAAATCCAACTTTATTGTCCAATTAAATATAAGGCAAGGTCTGATCAACCATCGGAATGAATTAATAACTGGAATCAATACGGAGCTTGAAGAACGCTCTCAGGAATTATTGAATCTGGAGTTAGGCAATAAATTGGGTTTAGAAAAATTGGAAGAATACAAAAAAGACTACCAAAAAGTCGCTCGTCAAAAAAACATCCATCGCTATTCTTCTCCAGAATTTCAAATATTTGAAGTGGTTGATTGGACTTCCATATTAAAAAAATTAATTTGGAAAGAACAACTCAATAAATATAGAATACAAAGATTCCTTTTATACAAAAAATCGCAGGAAACTATTGTTACCAAACAAAAAGAGATTCGCACTAAAATAGACCAGCAAAAAGATTTACTCAATGTTCAGGCTCTTGAAAAAAATAAACTGGAGCAAGATTTTTCTGAATTACAAAAAAGTTATAAAGATATCCAAGTCAAACAGAAAGATTACTTGTCGCTGATCAAGAAATTCAATGCCGAACAATCCCAATTGGAAAAACTTATTAACAAAAGCATCTCAGAGTCTAATTCTTTAGCTTCAGTTAAAAGAATCAACACTAGTTCTGCCTGGTCCTTTCCATTGAAAGGTGGAACGATCACTTCCCGATTCGGAACTTTCAGAGATCCACAGAATAAGCAACTTACCATTCGCAACAACGGAGTGGACATTCGTTCAAGTGAATCTTTTATTTCTGCAATTACCGATTCTGAAGTTATTCAGATTCGTCAATTGCCCAATGGCAGTTTTTTCCTGCTTACCCAGGTTGGTGATCTCTATTTGGTATATTCGAATTTAGACAAGGTCTTGGTCAAACCTTCTGAGAAATTGCATCGCGGAGACAACCTCGGCGAACTTAAATCAAGCAAAGGTGGCGCTTATGAATTACATTTCGAAGTATGGCGTGGCAAGACTGTACTCGATCCAATGAATTATATTGGGAGGTAGGGAATAAATGACTAAAAATTAAATATCCTAAATGTCTTCATCCTCCCGTTCTTAGACAATCTTATAAGGTATATTCCTTCTGGTAATTGTAACAATGATATAGAATTGTAATTCTTCACTAATAATTCTGATGTTAGAATCCTTCCATCTATGTTAAATAGTTCCATTCTAGTATTAATCAATTCATCATCAATATTCATCTTTAAAAATTTATCCAGAACGTTAATCTTTACTTTATCAAATAAAGAATTATGATCAATTACTTTTGTAGTAATACAATCAGGGCTTCTATCTTTCCAATTGATGAAATGTGGTACATTGGGTATTCCAAAGGTATTCTCAACTGGAAGATGGATGGATTGCTGTACAAGATCACAGTCCTTCCCTTTACAATTTGGTCTATTAATAACATGTAGATATCTGTGATTCCAAGCACCACATATATAAATTCTTCCGTCAGGGCCTAATGCAGCTTGGTTGAAATCTGCAATAAATTCTTTACCGCTAGTGAGATCAAGGGTATCAATGAGAATGTAATTCGCCTCTATGTCCTTCTCTTCAAGATCATACTGAAATAAATACTTTTGACATGGGATATATATAAATCTTGAATTCGGCGAAAAACATATGCCACCATCTGGATAATCTACTGTATTCAGGGGTATGTCAATGTATCGCGGATTACTTAACATTCCTGTACTATCATTAAACTCGAAAAGATGTAATCCATAACTTGAATAATATCTTGCATAATACTTTCCGTCTGGACTAAAACTCGCCTGTCCAAAGGCATCCTGGTTGCCAAAGTTTCTATCTCCCAGACATTGCTGATGATGAAAGGCATACCCTGTATCACTCAGGGTATGCATTGCATAACATGGCTTGGCATCCATTGGGGTGCATATCCACCAGTCTGAAGCATTCCGATGACGACATGCTGTAAGATGGGATACCGTAATCGTATCTTCATATAATAGTTGCCAAGATTGAGTAATTTCTCCTTGCGGATTGTTTCTAAAATCCAGAACTGCTCCATTCAGATAACTTATAAAAGGTTTGTACTTGCTTGCAAGCCCTAAGTGACCATTTTCGTTGGTATAAAAGAGTTGATATACTCCCTCTTGTCCAGGCCATGGAATAATCATTACTGAGCTTGCAAAAGGTGATCCTCCATTATATCTGCAATATCCACCTAAGTCATTTTCTCTCATTCTATATGAGCCTATTAAGGTATCGTACATCCGATTGAATACTGCACAATGATTTGTCCAAGTCTTAAGAACTCCATTCTTATCACTGATACACGCAACACCTTCTCTAATATGAAATGGTCCTACAATTTCAACCATATCAATGATTCCGGTATCATTGAATCTAATCTCAACAAGTTCTCCCTTATTATCATCTGGAGATGACCACGATCCCAATACCCAATTCTTATTGAAGTTTCTTTGTGCATTCACTGGGACTATACTCCATATATAATTAATAGCTATGAGGCATAGAATAATTCTCCATGAATATTTTTGATGCTTTTCCATTGATTACTTTTATATAAATACCTGAATTAAATAACATATGGGTTTCATTTTTTAAAGAAGATACTTTTTGACCTAATAAATTATAAATACCATCTGCTTGAGAATTATTTTCCTGAATTTTCATTAGCATCGAAGGAGGTGCACAATTAACATTTAGCTGTTGACATTCTGGAAGCAAGTCATTAGCCCAAGCTGGAAATAATCCATATTTCCTTGGACATTCAGAAGCAATGCTCATCAAGCTACTAATTTGAGTTGCATTTAACTGTCCGTTTTGTAGTGATTCCAAAAGAACCCGATAGTAAGTTTTAATTATTGTTTCATTACTATTCTCAGGAGTAATTGAGTTTAGGTCGTTCAAAATATTAGAATAATAATTTATTCGCTCTGTATTGTAACTATTGGAATTATTTTGCAAGGTCACTAACTGATTATTTATTAATCCTAAGTTAGTAAAAAAAGATGGACTTAAGCTATCTGCATCATAGTCGCTGTAACTTAGATTGAATAAGCTGTCAATGATGTGATAACTATTCCATTCTTGATTATTAAGACTATTAGAAACATATCCACTTAATACATTGTTTTGTACATTATAGAATTCATCTATTTGAGTTGAATCAGAAATTTCATTAATCCAGTTATTAAATCTTGAATCCAAACTTTTATATATTGGATTATTACTCAAGTATGAAAATAAATTGTGCTTCAAAAAAGTCAATTCTTCTGGCAAGAAGCTTGAAAGGGAACTACTTTGTTCTAATATTGCTTTATCTAAAGTAGTTATTTCTCCACGAATAGTTGGGCAGTCTATAGGTGATCCAGTTGTCTCTACCTTCCACCATAATTCTTCAGGGCTTGTATTAGGAATAATTAATGGATCAATATATTCAGGATGATAATACTTAGGGTTATTTAGTGTGGATTGTACTTCATGTACCCTAAACTGTGAAAAAGCTGCATATTTTTTTTGTTCTATAGGTCCAGGTATATCAGCTGTTGGAGTCCCGTTTCCAATACCATATAAAAATCGGTTGCCTGCATGAATCTGATCATTAATTATCGGCCAGTCTGTTAACTCAATCAATTTGCCAGTTCGTGCTGTATTTCGTCTGAAATCAGTCATATTGCATTTTCCTTGAAATAAGAATTCACGATTATTCTCGCTTGAAGTGTTATTGCAGACAGTAGAATTGCTAAAATCACGAAAAAAGAATGCAATATCAGCTTGATTATAGAGAATCGTTGGAAAATTAGGATGCACATGAACCGTATTGTAAGAAATATGATTTCCAAGTCCTTCAGAATCTAAAAACAACATTAATTGAGAATTTCCAAAATCTGTACCAGGAGGACATTGAATATCATTCTCTTCAAAAACAAGTTTATTTCTATTCCCATAAGAATATATTACCTGACTATAATAATTCTGAATAGTAAATGAATTAAAACTTATATTAAAATAAGAGATTGTTGATGGAATATTTGGAGTTTCAATACCTATACAATTCAATCCTGTTGAAGAATAATTGTTAAAGGTATTATGTTGAATAATTACTGTTGAATTTGATCCAAATGAAAAAAATTGACCAAAATCATTTGATCTACCAAAAGAAATTCCAAATATATTCGTATTCATATTAAAAATATAATTACTCTCAATGGAAACAATATTATTCTTACAAATTAATTCTGCATTCTCCTTAACATTGGCGAAATATAATCCCTTCTTATTTCCAGGGTTAGTATTCAATATATTCCAGCCAAAATTTGAATATTACAAGTCAAATTTATAGGTATTTAAAATATTTACTCCTTCCTTACAATTAACAAAATTTAGATATTTACAAAGAGAAAGATATCCATTCTCTGCCTTAATTCCAGTTATTCGAATATCATCAAAATTAAAAAAAGAAATTTTCAAAGGACTAATCTCATGTTCCATCAATATTCCATATTTAATGCCTTTAAAAAGTGTGGCATTCGAAGGACCAACTTGCAAGTTTATTTGAAACGAAACATTACTAAGATATATTCCAGCAGTTGTGATATCATTAATTTCCTTTACTAATCCTGTACATATAAATTTATTCTTTCTGAATCTTGAAATCCTTGCAATAACTGTACTTCCTGATCCTCCATATACTTGCGATATTGCACTAAGATGGATACCATATACATCTTTATTAAATGTAGTATATTCTATTGACAGAATACATGAATTTATTGGCTCTGAATTATAAATTGCCATTTCAGCATCTTCAATTAAAGTGTTATATGTTGTTATATTGGAATTGTTGTAAAGATTAATACCTTTCCATAATAGAGAACAAGTAAATAGATGGCAATCAATTAAATTCAATTTAAAATTTGGATAAATAGTAATTTTTACTCCTGGTGCAAATTTTAATTTGCATCCACTAAATGAAAAATTAGAATTAACTATAAGATCTTGCGTAATATAATATCTTCCATTTGAAAGACTAGAAGTTGGAATTTGAGAAGTAAACGTATAAACAAAAGTAGTGAATATAACTAATGGATCGCAAGGGTTAGGACCCGTTTCTGGTTCATCTGGTGTAAATCTGTAGGTTTCATTACAAAACTTGTTTATGTGCTGGGATGTTCCTTTATTGACAAAGGAACACATTATAAAAATCATATATATATATATACATATGATAATCTGTTGCTTAGGATTATTCGACCAAGCTTTTTCGAAAAAGTAATTTGTTGTAACATATTATAAAATTTAATTGTGGCATAATATAATATTGAAACAGGATGCAACAAATCTACAACTAGATATTGATGATGTCAAGTATTTAACATAATTCTGTTAAAATTCAGGGTTTACCCTTAGTTTATTTTATTTGCTTTAATTAAAAAAATTAGTTGGAATTATGAGTTATTAATGATGAATGAAGTCCGTGTCAGAGATATCACTTTCGTAAGTTATACAATCATATTTATGGCTGGATATAATAACCCCCCTTAATATTCTTTTACAATATTAAAACAATGTATTTAGGTTCCAGATATTTTTAAAACAAATATTTGTTCTATTATAAAACAATACTTATCTTTGTATTGTTTACTGTTTTAAAAAAAGTAATTAACATGAAACTTTCCCAAAAGCAAATTGGTCAGAGGATATCGAAACTTCGTAAAATGAAGGGCTTATCTCAAGAAGATTTGGCGAAAAGTGTCAAGATCTCAAGACCATCCTTGGCTCAAATTGAGCTGGGAAACAGAACTGTTGATATACTAGAATTTCAACAACTGTCAATGGTATTGGGATTTTCTTTAGATGATTTTGTGGCGAAAGATTTTTCTCCAGATAGCTATCGGGATCAAGATCTGGAAGGTAAAATTGAAGTAAAGTCAAAGAAAAAAGATGAACGGATCTCGGCTCCTTCATTGCAAGTTAGTAAATTTAAAAATGTCTTGCTTTATATTCTTGAACGCTGTGCAGGCAAGCCTAATGTTGGGGAAACAGTTCTTTACAAATTACTCTATTTCTCCGATTTCAATTATTATGAACTGTATGAAGAGCATTTAACTGGTGCCAAATACCGCAAGATGCCCTATGGACCAGTTCCGCAAAAGTTAGACACCATTGTCTTGCACATGATTGATAAAGGTCAATTGCAAAGAGTAAAAACTGAATATCATGGTTTTCCTCAAACTCGCTATTTACCTTTAGTGAAAGCCGATTTAACTGAAATGAAAGCAAGTGAGAAAGATGTAATTGATCGAGTAATTGAACAAATGAGTGATTGGAGTGCGGCAATGATAAGTGACTATTCACATGGAGATAAACCGTGGAAAGCAACTGACAATAATGAAGATATAAATTACGAATTAGCTTTTTATAGACGACCCCCTTATTCGGTTAGAGTATATGAAGAAGACTGACAAGATACATTTTGAGGAACTTACAGAGTTCAAAAAAGATTTAAATAAACTTCTAAAAAAATATAGAACTCTGAATGAAGATCTGGAAGTCGTAAAACAAGATCTTAATGATGAACCAGGTGAAAGCCCACCATTTAGTTATAGGATTGACAATTTAGGATTGGAAACTTGTCTCATTAAAGTAAAAAAAATTGCTTGTAAAGCATTGAAAGGTCGAGGAGTAAATTCTGGGTTAAGATTAATCTATGCTCACTTTGAATTGGAACAAAAAATAACATTTATCGAACTTTATCATAAGAACGCTAAAGAGTATGAAGACAAACAAAGGATTTTAAATAACTTTAAATAATAAATACAAATTCTTGGTCCTTTCCATTGAAAGGCGGAACGATCACTTCCCGATTCGGAACTTTTAAAAATCCTGCTTGCCATACTTATCATTAAAATTATATTTTAATTAGCTATTATAATTTATTGATTAACAGACATTTAAATGATGTTTTTGATTTTGTTCAACATAACTAACAATTTTGTTCAATATAATAATAAATTTTATTCATTATATGACTAACTTTGACTCGATTTTGAATATTTCTTAATATAATTATGGAACGGCGTCAATTACAGATAATAAAATCAAGAATTGGGGAACTGAGAGCCTTTATTCAAGTAGTTCATGGACCAAGACAAGTGGGTAAATCCACGCTCATTCATCAATTTCTTAAAGATTATTCATCAAGCCATCTTTCAACTTCAGCAGATGATGTCCCCGCCTCAGATAATCATTGGATTAATTTACAATGGGATCTGGCAAGAGACCGGCTTATAGCTTCGGCTTCAAATGAATTTTTGTTAATTATTGATGAGATTCAAAAAATAGATCATTGGAGTGAAGCAATTAAATCAAATTGGGATTTTGATACCAGAAATAATATAAATATCAAAGTAATCCTATTAGGTTCTTCCAATCTTTTACTTCAAAAAGGATTAAATGAATCTCTCGCCGGTAGATTTGAATTAATTTATATGGGGCATTGGTCGTTTATTGAAATGCATTCTGTTTTTAATCTTTCTCCGGAGCAATATGCTTGGTATGGTGGGTATCCTGGTTCAGCTTTTTTGATAAATGACGAAATACGATGGAAAAATTATATTAAAGATGCCTTAATCGAACCCAATATCTCTAAAGATATTTTATCTTTACATAGAGTAGATAAACCTGCTTTACTAAGAAAAGTATTTGAATTGGCTTGTGCCTATTCAACTCAAATGTTGTCCTACAATAAATTATTAGGTCAACTCGATAATGCAGGAAATGCGACTACACTTGCCCACTATCTTAAGTTACTTGATAATGCAGGACTTGTTGGTGGATTAGAAAAATTTTCCCCCAATTTAGTAAGACAAAAATTATCTAGCCCAAAGTATCAGGTACACAACAATGCTTTGTTATCATCACAATCCAATTATAGTTTGGAAGAAGCAAAGCAGATACCAGACTTTTGGGGTAGGGTTATTGAATCTATGATTGGCTCATTGCTGCTTAACTTTTCAAGGGAACATGGCACTAATTTATTTTATTGGAGAGAATCAAATGATGAAGTTGATTTTGTACTTCAAACTAGAAAAATTACTATTGCAATAGAAGTAAAGTCAGGATCCGCCAAATATCATAAAGGTCTGTCAAAATTTACAAGCAAGTTCACACCAGATAAAACCATTTTAATTTCAAGAGACACATTGCCTTGGCAAGAATTTATTCAGCTTGATTTAAATAGTTTGTTTAATTAAATTCGTTTAGAATATAGTATTGCATTTTTAAGAAATCGCCATAGACTTAAGAATTCTTTAGGCCAAGAACAGGTCTAGCATAACTTTATTTGGGCCTAAAAATACTTATTTCATAATCAACTTCTATCGTACTATTCCTTACTTCCGTACATCGAAATTTATTTCGATGACTAGTCCTTTTATTTATTCTATTCAAAAAATGTAACTAAACCCAAGATGCACTCCTATTGGTTTCGATGGAATTTCTTTTTGAATATTATAATTAATTCCATTTATGGTACCATGAGTATTTGAATGGTTCCTGATCAAATCATTCATCGTATAAGAAACCCTTCCGTCAAGATAAAAATAATTAAAAAGTTTTTTTCTGGCACCAAGTGAAAAACTAATGAGTGGATTAATAAAATCAGTTATTTTTTCATATTTATCTGCCAATTCTAAAAAATTTGTCTTTCTTCCATTAATTATTTTAGTCTCCTTTAAGCTTACATAAGTAATAAGCTCCTTTTGACTAAAGGTAAAGCCTATGGCTACTTGTCCAAAAATTTCAAGTTTCGGAGTCAATGAATACGAAAGTTCAATGGGCAATTGAACTACATATTGTCTAATTCGATTATATCCATCAGTATTAAAATTAATTGAGTAAACCATCGAATCAGAACTGGGATTTACAATTCTAAATTTTGATGTATCATTGCTTAATAATTTTCTATAAATTATATTTGAAATATCTTGCTTATATTTAATACGAAAAAGGTCTAAATATGTACCATATGCTAACTTCAACTTTGAATTAATTGAGAAACGCGACATGACTCCTGCCTCGAATGAGACTTGACTTTTAAATGTAGTATTAATATCTTCCGTAACTTCATAGTGTTCTCCAATTGAATTGAAGTTCGATTCAAAAAAAGTGTACTTGCTTTCAATACCAGAAATATTTTTTAAGCTATTGGAAAAATGATAATAGTTCGAACCAAGATATATCTGTGTGGACCGTTGACAAGTTACAACATCAATTTTTAAAAATAAAAATGTTAACAGTAATAATCTAAAATTTTTAAATGTTTTCATAATTTAATTTGCAAATTAGTAAATTAATAATTTAATTCATATTACACCTCATGATAATCCAAATCTACATGAAAAGTTTCTTTTATATACCACAAAGAAATTAATGCAAGAGTTATACAAATACTTCCTACAATAATTGCAGCTTTCACTGCATCAGGAGAAGGAAGAATAAGTTGAGCACCTACAAAATAAGCCGTAAGATATTTAAATAATGATGTTATAGGAACTACTGCTCCCCTTACAAAATTAGGTACCGTATTGGTAACTGTAGATCTCAAATTAGTGCCGAACTGTTCCGCAGCATTCGTTACGAAAAGCGCCCAATATCCCGTTGCCATTCCTACCATTAAACTCATGATCTTAAATCCTTCAAATGTAATAGATGTTGAATAAAGATAAACAAACATCAATACAAAACTAAATATTAAATAGGTAAAAATTACCTTCTTTCTGCTCTTGAAATATTGACTTGACATTCCACACAAAAGGTCTCCGATACTCAATCCAATATACGCATAAGTAACACCCTGACTTACCTGATTCTGAGTTGTTACTCCTTCAAATTTGAAAAAATATTTGCTCAATGCCACCAAGACTCCTATAAAAAACCAGACCGGTAATCCAATCAGTATGCAACTTAGAAATTTTAAAAAACGTTCTTTTGTTTTAAACAACATAAAGAAATTACCCCTCTCGACATTTTTGTTTCGAGTCGATTCGAACATTCCGCTTTCATATGTTCCTGCTCTTAATAATAACAGAACCAAACCAAGACATCCTCCTGTAATATAGGCTACATTCCAATCACACATTTTTCCAACAAATGAAGCCACTACAGCTCCCAATGCACCAAAAGTTACAATGATCATGGTCCCAATCCCTCGCTTATCTTTTTGCATCGCTTCTGTAACCAAAGTTATTCCAGCTCCCAACTCACCTGCTAAGCCCAATCCCGCTACAAACCTCCAGAAAGCATAACCCTCGAAACTTGTAACAAAAGCGTTGCAGATATTCGCAACGGAATATAACAGAATAGAACCGAATAATACTTTAATTCTGCCTTTTTTATCTCCAAGTATTCCCCAGATCAATCCGCCCATCAACATTCCAGTCATTTGAAAATTAAATAGGCTGATTTCGTAAGAATTCACTTGATCTGTGGTGAACCCTAGAGCGGTAAAGCTTTTATACTTTACTACATTGAATAAGATTAGATCAAATATGTCAACAAAGTAACCTAAAGAAGCAACTATAATTAAGAACCAAAGCCTTCGATCCATTTTGGTAGATGGTGTATTCATAGTGGCGAAGGTAAGGTGATTAAACCCGCTTAATGCAATAGACTTTTTATTACAAGCCAAAATGCCTTCAAATCCTAGCACTTCCTCTAACTTTTATCCTCACCATGGGGGTGACCATGTTTGCGGTAAAAATTCTCCGGCATGTCCAGCCGAATGGCAGGAGAGCACTAGTCTTAATCGACCTTTTGACTTTCACTACAAAATTCTATTGCATTAAACGGGTTAAATTTTTAAACTCTAATATTTAGACTGTATAAAGTAATTTTGCGCCATGCATAAACATAATTTTTACGCTGGTCCTGCAATACTTCCCCAAATAGTAATGGAAGAAGCCAGAGAAGCTATCCTAAATTTCAAAGGAATGGATCTTTCTATTCTGGAAATCTCACATCGAACGAAGCAATTTGAAGATGTTATGGACGATGCCAGGGCTTTGGTCTTGGAACTTTTAGACTTAAGTGCTGATTATGAGGTTTTATTTCTGGGAGGAGGCGCTAGTTCACAGTTTTATATGATTCCCATGAATTTATTAGCGGAAGGAAAAAAGGCTTGTTATATTAACACTGGAACCTGGGCGTCCGGAGCTATTAAGGAAGCAAAAATTCTAGGAAATGTTGAAGTCTTGGCAACTGCAGAACCTGATAAATTTAGGCATATTCCTAAAAATTATTCTATCCCAAATGATGGAGCTTATCTGCACATCACTTCCAATAATACCATATATGGTTCTCAATATCATGAATTTCCAGTCTCGCCAATTCCTTTGGTTTGTGATATGTCCTCTGATATTTTTAGTAGGCAATTGGATTTCTCAAAATTTGATTTAATTTATGCCGGAGCTCAAAAAAATATGGGTGCTGCTGGAGTTACTTTGGTGGTTGTTCATAAAAAATTATTAGGCAGTTCAGGAAGAAAACTTCCTACCATGTTGGATTATCGTACACATGTTGATAAAGGATCCATGTACAATACTCCACCAGTCTTTCCGATATACGTTTCACTACTCACGCTTCAATGGATTAAGAGACTCGGTGGATTAAAAATAATGGAACAAAGAAATCAAGAGAAGGCTGATTGTCTTTATACAGAAATAGATAGAAATTCTTGCTTCAGCGGACCTGTTGTCAAGGAAGATCGCTCTTGGATGAATGTTGTTTTTATTCCAAACAAACCAGAATATGAAAAAAGCTTTCTTCAGGATTGTTTGAGTGCAGGATGCGTAGGACTGGATGGACACAGATCTGTTGGTGGCTTCCGTGCCTCCTTATACAATGCATTAGAATTAAGCAGTGTTCAAGTCCTTGTAGAAGTGATGAAAGAATTTGAAAGAAAGAATGTCTAAAGTCAAAGCCTTTAAAGAAATTCATCACCTATTTTTTCAGGACGTTAAAATTCCTCTTGAAATTTATCATGAATATAGGAAATCGGCGAGGGTCAGTTTTAGTAAAACTAAAGCCATTGTTAGAATTCCTATTATGCTTGCAAATTCTACTAAGGAACAACACCTTGAATGGGCTAAAGATTGGATTTCGAAAAAATTACAAAAGGATAAATCCTTAATTCACAGTTTCACTCCAAAGGAATACATAACAGGAACTCAAATATTAGTTAGGGGAACTACTTTCACGCTTGATGTTCAGGAATCTCATGAAAGAGAATCCGCAACTGGTCGAAGGGTTGGTTTAATATTATTTTTAAAACTTCCCGCCCATTTAAGTCCTACAGTGAGACAAAAAACCTGTAGCGCTTTGATTCATCGCATCATGTCAAAAACTTATGCTGCACATGTCAAGAAACGCGTGGATGAAATTAATGATCTTCATTTTCAAAAAGAAATCAACGAAATTCGTTTGCGTAATAATTCTACTAATTGGGGAAGTTGCTCTACCAATAAAAATATAAGTCTGTCTTCGAGATTGTTACTTGCACCAGATTTTGTTTTGAATTATATCATCATTCATGAATTAGCACATCTGGTACATCACAATCACTCAGATCGCTATTGGAATCTTGTCGCGAAGGTGATGCCAGACTATATGGTTGCTGAAAAATGGTTGAAAAAGGAAGGAGGAACAGTGAATTGGTAAGGATATTTAATAATTATTTTTTGCTAAACCATCATTTATGACATACATGAAACTATCATTTCAAAGTAACTATTCAACCAAGTATTAAAAAATACTCCAGAGGAGTATAATATTTTTAGCGATGG
>JBDSHL010000426.1:0-4497 GCA_039918515.1 Saprospiraceae bacterium
AATCAAATAATAGGGTTTTTACTTATACTAATGGTCATGCTCGGTTGGAGCGAGTTATACGTTAAGCCTAAAATGGAGGCAGAGTCCATTGTAAAGAAAGCACAAGATTCGCTTACACGCCTTCAAGCCAATAAACAAGAAAGTCCAGTTTTATCAGATACTAGTTCAAAATCCGCTTTTGTAAGTATAAAACCTGATTCTGGAATTCAAACGGTAAAAGAAATCAAAACCTTTTATTTAAAAAATGATTTAACAGAAATAGCCATTTCAAGTCATGGAGGTAAAATAATTTCTGCTAAACTGAATAAATACTCCAAAATACATCTTGATAGTAGTAAAAATGAAATTAAAACAGATTTATTTCTATTAACAGATACCAAAAACAAATTCGAATACCTTTTAAAAACTTCTACTGGCGATATCAACACTGCTGATTTAGATTTTAATGTTATCGAAAATTCTGATACTAAGTTAGTTCTTAAAGCGTCAATTCCAACTGGAGGTTCTTTTACTCAAGAATATGCCTTAGACTCCAAAGATTATAAACTCTTCTATGCTATTTCTTCTGAAGGAATGAATCTCAAGGATGACATAAAGTTATATTGGGAAGATCACTTAGACAAGTTAGAAAGAAATACAACTTATGAATTATCGAATTCTTCCTTGTATTATAAGGAACTCGTAGAGAATGCCAAATATTGTTCTTGCACATCAAGCGACTTAAAAGAGGATAAAAAACAAGTTCAATGGTTCGCCAATTCGAATCAGTTTTTCAATAGTGCTCTAGTACCTAAGACGCCATTTAGTTCCGGGACTTTTGAGACTGTTATGGAAGCTCCAAATTCTAATAATCTAAAAATTCTAAAATCTTCAGTAACTTTTCCATCCACTGCAATAAACAATAATCGTTTCGAGATGCAGATGTATAATGGCCCTAATGATTTTGATCGATTAAAAGCATTTAATGTTAATCTTGAAGA
The DNA here is from genome assembly GCA_039918515.1 of Saprospiraceae bacterium. Classification (GTDB taxonomy): domain Bacteria; phylum Bacteroidota; class Bacteroidia; order Chitinophagales; family Saprospiraceae; genus Vicinibacter. The sequence goes on from JBDSHL010000426.1 coordinate 981, forward strand.
TGTCATTTCCTATGGATGGTCAATATTCGGCACCATAAATAAATATTTTATTAGACCATTATTTGCCTTTTTAAGCAATTTTATTAGTAGCAAAGGAATTATAATTCTCTTAATGACTTTAATAGTCAAACTGTTAGTATTTCCTTTAGCTTACAAAATGCTACAATCTCAAGCAAAGATGATGGCATTAAAACCCGAAATTGAAAAGGTAAAAGCAAAGCATAAAGATGACATGCAACAACAGCAAGTTGAAACCATGAAGATGTATAATGAATTTGGAGTAAATCCTCTTGGCGGTTGCTTTCCGCTATTACTCCAGACTCCCATATGGATCGCTTTATACAGGTTTTTTCCCGCGACAGTTAATTTTCGGCAAGAATCTTTTCTTTGGGCAAGTGATTTAACTTCATATGATGAATTCTTAAGACTGCCTTTTAGTATTCCATTATTCGGAGAAACTTTAAGTTTATTTGCTTTCTTATGGGTAGTTTCTACCATTATATTTACTTATTACAATTCAAAGTCTACCGACTTTTCGGCAAATCCTGCAATGCTTTATATGCAGTACATCATGCCTTTCTTTTTCTGGTTTATGTTTAACAAGACCGCTGCAGGATTAACCTGCTATATGTTCTTTAGCAATTTACTTAATATTGGCCAAACTGTATTGGGAAGGTCTATTTTATTTGATACAGAAAAAATTCGGGCATCCCTTGAATTGAATAAAGCCAAACCCAAAAAACAAGGAGGATTCCAGCAAAAAATTGCAGATATGATGAAAGAGCGTCAAAAAATTGAACAAGAAAAATTAAAGAATTCAAAGAAGAAATAGAAATGAATAAGTTCATTGTTATATTATCAATTTGTTCATTATTTATTTCTTGCCACAGAAAAGCAATTTCTCCAGACCATAAAAAAAAGAACCAATCCACTTCTGACAATAATAATATTCCAGAATTGCCAATATTTTTAACTAAAATGACATCTTCTGATACCAACGTCTCCAAGATACCAGTTCTATTAAAATTTGAAAAGACAGCCTGTTTTGGATTTTGCCCAGTTTATGAATTTTCATTATACTCCAATGGTATTGCTTGCTATAATGGGAAGAATTTTGTTAAAAAAGAAGGTAAAACATATGGTCTCTTTAAAGAAAAATTATGGAAAGAAATTAAAAGCAAAGCAGAGGAAATTCAGTTCAAATCGCTTTCAAATAAATATCCAATAGAATCGCAAAATGAAATTCCAGATCTTGCAAAAACTATCATTAGCTTAAATATAAATGGTCAAATTAAAACCGTTACAGACTCACATTCAGCTCCCAAAGAATTAAAAGGGTTGGAAGAATTTCTAGAGAATGAAATTAATTTGTTTCTAGACGAGCATTTAGAATAATCAAGTTAAACCCGCTTTATGCAATAGACTTTCAATTACAAGCCATTTAATATCCGCTTTTGCGGTTCCTTCACTTTTTCCCTCCTCATGAGGCTACTGTTTATACACAAATATTACAAAAATATCATATATTTGATACATGTAAAGTAAGATAACTAAAAATCAAAATATGGAAACTACAAAACTGGCAAGCCAATTTGGTGACAAAAGACTTGCAAAAAGGGGGCTGCCTTAATGAAACAGTTATGTGAAGTGAAAAGCTGCAATATTCAACGCGTTAGTAATTATAAATGGTCAGAAGCGATGGCAAATTACCGTTTTTTATCAAACCCTAGAGTTACAGAACACGAATTAATAGAGAAAATACGATCAACAACAAAGAAGTTAGTCACGGGTAGAAGAGTACTAGCGATCCATGATACTTCAGAAATTAATATTATCAATCATCTGAATCGAATTGATGATTTTGAAGGAATTGGTTGTGGCACAAATGAAAAATGTCTTGGTTTTTTTGTACATCCAATATTATTATATGATATTGATACTCAGGCACCGATAGGATTAGGCAATATACATTTGTTCAATCGCCAAATAGCCTATGAAAAGAAAATGAGACCCAATTATGTCGATCCGATTGAGGATAAGGAATCAGATAAATGGTATACTCCTAATTTGCAAGCAAGAGACGAAGTATTAAATGAGTCTAAGCAGATTGTATATGTGAGCGATCGAGAATCAGATATATATGAAGTCTTGGCTAGTTTGCCAAATGATAAAACGGATATAATAGTAAGAAGTAAATCGAACAGAAAAATAGGTGACAATGAACATAGTGCTACAAAAATAGAAGAATATTTAAATAAAAGTAAAAGTCAACATAAGATTGAATTTTATCATGATTTTAAAGTAAACGGCATTCATAAAAGGAAGCTCATTAAAGCGAGTATAAAATTTGGAGAAGTCAAACTAAAAAGGCCGGATAAAAGTATACACTTAAAAAATTATGAAGATGAAATTAAATACAACTTAGTTGAAGTCAAGCAGATTGGCAATAGTCAAAATAAAGCGCAACGAATTAATTGGATACTACTTACAACTCTAAATGTCAAAAATATTGAAGAAGCACTAGAGGTTGTAGGATTTTACAAAAAGAGATGGAACATTGAAAAATTTTTTAGATTAATGAAGTCCGAAGGATTTAATATAGAGCAGACAGAATTAGAAAAAGGGTCATCCATTAGAAAATTAACGATTATGATTATGGAAGCAAGTATGTTAATATTGAAATTGAAAAGTGGTCGAAGTGTTGAAAGTGCCATTAGACTGATAGAATGCTTTGATGAAAGCCAAATACAATGTTTGGAAGGATTAAATAGAAAATTAGAAGGCAACACAGACAAGCAGAAAAATCCTTATTCGATAGAAAGTTTAAGTTATGCTTCATGGATAATAGCTAGGCTTGGTGGGTGGATGGGTTATCAAAGTCAAAGGCCACCCGGCACAATAACATTTAAGAAAGGCCTTGAGTCATTTTGTGCAATCTATATTGGATATTCTATTGCTAACCCTCAACATGATGTGTATAAACGGTAGCCTCATGAGGAGGGATCGTAAGAAATTCCGCTTTGCGGAAATCGTTCAGTCATCTGCAAATCCTAGTACTTCCTCTTGCCGCTTTCGCTGTTCCTTCACTTTTCTTACTGTCGTAAGAAATTCCGCCATGCGGAAATCGTTCAGTCATCCTCACCATGGGGGTGAATTTAGAAACATGCTGCTTACGCAGTTCCTTCACTTTTTCCCTCCTCACGAGGAGGGATCGTAAGAAATTCCACAATGCGGAAATCGTTCAGTCATGGTAAAAATTCTCCGGGAGTGTCCAGCCGAATGGCAGGAGAATACCAGTCTTTATTAGGTCAAGTTAAAAAGTTAGGGAGCATTTAAAAAAACAGCTAAATTTATAGCCCCGGATGGGGCTTGACATTTTTAAAAACTTATAATAATATCTAATTGCCCCAGAGGGCATACGCGTCAACTTAAGGAAGTCAGAAATTCATACAAAGATGCTGATCGCCAAAAAACTAATCAGCTTTTACTAGTTTTATTGTGGATTTTCTTCTAGGTA
>JBDSHL010000427.1:0-2773 GCA_039918515.1 Saprospiraceae bacterium
GCTAGAAAAAATTTCGAATCTGAATTAGCACGCAACTCGGAATTATCTAAAGAAGTAGAATTGTATAACAAGCTATTGGAGTTAAAAGATACTTATGGTAGCTCCAAAGCCCAAAACATGGTAAACATGGTTTTTGCTAATTCTGGAACTAACCAAAAAAATCCGAGTGAGGTTAAATCTTCTTCTAATGTATGGGCTTTTGCTGCGGTTTTGATTGCATTGATAACTGCTGCTTTTTTTCTATTTTCTCCTAAAAGTCACACCTTGCCCGATATAGCTCAGATGCGTTTGGAAAGAACTGAGCTATCTCTTACCATTGATAAGCTCGGTGCAGCTTCATTCTCAAGTTCTGAAAAAGGCAAAGATGATTCTTTAGCTGCCGCACTAAGCCTATATAAGGCATTTGAATATACTAAGTCACGCATGGCTTTACTTCAATATTTGAGCGTTTATCCGACGGATCTAATTGCAAGTCTTTATCTCGGATTATCGTATCTTCAGAATGCTGAATACGCTAAGGCCGCCAAGTATCTTACCCCATTGACGAGAGCTGAAGGTTTTGAATTTAAAAATACTGCCAAATGGTATTCATCCATGTGTTACACACAGTTTGGTGGTGATGATAATATTAAAACGGCTAAGGTGCTTTTAAAAGAACTGGCAGATGATGTTAGTTCAGATTACTCTGATTATGCTAAAGCTTATCTTGATCTTCTTAGGTAAATAAGTTAAGCACTAATATATTATTAACGAAGAATATAAATTTATAAATATATGCAAATTGCCGTTACTCTTTCTTAGAGTGGCGGCATTTTTGTTTTCAAAAACCCTCTAAGCTCAATTTTAGGAATGGAAAGAAACTTATACAAACCTAAGTCAGGTTATTCTTAAGCCAAGAGTTTTAGTTAAAAATATCTTTACATTGTAAGAGCACCTCTTAATTTTACAGAAATAAATCAATTCGACTGATAACATTATCAACTAATTCTTATTAATGATTGTATATAAAAACCATCTGTATGAAGAAAAATGACAGCTTTTTGACCGCACTTAGGCTCAACGAAGAATGGGCTTTTGAAGAACTTTACAAGGATTATTACCCTATGGTTCTCAAATATGTTCTTAACAATAGTGGGAATCATGACGACGCGAAAGACCTTTTCCAGAATGTAATTATTGGGTTGATCAAAAATGTTAGAAATCCCGATTTTGAATTGTATGAAGGAACAAAATTTGGAACGTATCTAATGTCTATTGCACAGAAAATGTGGCTGGCATCTTTAGTTAAAACCAAAAATAAAAAGGAAACTGTTGATCTTGATGATATAAATTTAGATTGGAGAAACCTGGAAGACGATTTTGATATCGAAGATAAGGAAGTTCAATTTAAAAGAATGGAGTCTGCCTTAGATAATATTGGCAAAGAATGTAAAGAAATTATATTAAATTTCTACTATAATGAAATTGCTCTGGGAAAAATAGCCGACATAATGGGCTATACCCAAGGATTCATCAGAGTAAAGAAAAATAGGTGTATGAATAAATTGAAAGACTTGATAACAAATAGATAATAATTCTAATATATTATAAATATTAAAAATAATTTAAAATAAAAATCATGAACAATACTTGGAATAACTTAGATCGAATAGAGGCATATAAGAAAAATGAACTTGACTCTGAAGCTAGAAAAAATTTCGAAACAGACTTAATGCACAATTCGGAATTATCCAAAGAAGTTGAAGTGTATGACCGTTTATTAGAGCATATAGAGGTCTATGGAAATACAAGAGTAAAAAATACTTTAAACAAGGTTGTTGCAAATCTTGAAAAAGAAAACTTCTTTAAGGTTGCAGATTCTGGGATAAGACAAATGAATTCTATCAAGTCAAGAAATTCATTTCCACTTTTGGCTATAGCTGCAAGTGTGGTAGTATTGATAGCTGCGAGCTATTTCATCTTTTTACCTAAGAGTCATCCATTACCTGATATGGCAGAGATGCGTTTCGAGAAAGTAGAATTAGAAATAACTATTGATAAATTAGGAGCTGCTGCATTCGCCAATTCTGAAAAAGGCAAAAACGATACATTAGCTGCTGCACTTAGGCTTTATAAGGATTTTGAATATACTAAGTCTCGTATGGCCTTATTACAATATTTGAATAATTATCCGAACGATCAGATTGCTACTCTTTATCTTGGCTTATCTTATCTTCAGAATGCGGAATACGGAAAGGCGGCGAAGTATCTTACGCCATTGACAAGAATGGAGGATTTCGAATTTAAGAATATGGCTAAATGGTATTCTTCCATGTGCTACACTCAGTTTGGAGGGGAAGCTAATTTCAAAACAGCTAAAGTGCTTTTAAAGGAACTTGCTGATGATCATACTTCAGATTATGCAGACTATGCCAAAGCTTATTTAGATCTCTTAAATAATTAATCTTAGTTCAAGAATCTCTTGAACCATGTAAATAAATAAAAATGAAAAAATTAATGAATATATTACCGGTTATCCTTCTAGGAATGCCGGTATTTTTGTTTTCTCAAATCCTTAAAGGTCCTGAACAAGTATTAGAAAAACTATACAGTACTTATGGAAATAAAATTATCCTAAAGCCACGAATAGTTATTCAAAAAGATATTAAAAATGCTGCTGCCTTTTTGAGACAATCCAATGTTATAGTTGTAAGTGAGAAGTTAATAGAAGTATGTCGAACATTTGGACCAGATTCGTCTTCTGCATTGGCATTTGTCTTTGGACATGAGATTT
>JBDSHL010000428.1:0-1580 GCA_039918515.1 Saprospiraceae bacterium
ATACCATTTATATTTGAATGCTCAATTTTATATTGACGCAAGAATTTTAATCCACAAATTCGTCTTTTTCTTACAATTTCCCAAAATTTACTTTCGCTAATTGTTGGCTTCTTTCGCAATAACCTAGCAAAATAAATAGCATCATTTATTCTCACAGTGTAAATATATGCAAATTTATTCCCCCTTCCCTAATTTTTAGGGAAGGGCCGGGGATGGGTTTGCAATCCCGAATGAGCACCATTTTCTCCCCAAGAACAATATCCCCTTCTCAATCTAGTACGTGGCTAACTCATAACTCATAATTCAAATTACATCCCCTAAGTTCTTCATCTTGAATTCTTCCAAGTACTTGAAAACTACCATCTGAACTAAAAATTCCTGCATCTCCAGTTTGAATAAAACAACAAGTGTCAATGTTGGATAGGTCAATTATATTAATTCTGCCTCGCCTATTAACTCCAAGATAAGTACAAGGATCTTCAATCTCAGTCAGCATTATTTTCATACTTGAAGGCAGTAAATAATTGATGCCATCCATAGCATACGCTTGCGACAATAATTCCGTCATGCCATATTCTGATATTATTTTTGAATGTGGAAATCCATGATACAATCGGGCAATAATTTCTTGTTTGGAAAAACTTCTAGAATCTGTCTTCATCCCTCCAGTTTCAATAATATTTAGGAATGTGGAATCTATTTGAAATTTTTCTGCGAAATCCAATAAGGCAAAACTTACTCCAAATAATATCACCTGATATTCTTGTTTAATATGCTCTTCAATAGCCGCTTTCAATCGAACGAAATCTGAAAATAATAAGTCCTGAACATCTCCATTTATTTTTTTTGAAAATGCTTTTAGCATGTACATTAAGGATGAAGAAAGATTTTCATTATACCCTGGCAACAATCCCAATAGTTTAATTCGGCTTGAATTGTATTCCAATTTATCCAATACTTGTTCCTTGAATATTTCCCAGGAAATTTGTTCATACCAATTTGGGTCAGCGACATAATGTTTTGATCTTAAACTATGACTAGTCCCTGAAGATAAAAAGATCAATTGTTCAGTCCACTCCCCTGACTTAATTTCATTGGTCTTATACAATTCAATGGGCAAAAATCGAATATCTTGAAGATTGTTGACTTCACTAATTTTGCAATTTATTTTTTCCAAAAAACTTTTGTAAACTGAATTATGTGCTGCCTGATAATGGAAAATTCTAATAGTCAATTCATCAAACTTACTTTTATCAAGTTCGATAATCTCAGATTTAAAATCAAGTCTGCGATCCTTAAAATAAAACAATTTTAGTCGTTCAAACTCAATTTTGGTTTGCTGATTATTAGAAATTAGATATTCTATTTTATTTTTTTCAATTTGATCACATGATCCTAAAACATATTTGCGAAGTAATTCTAAAGTCTTTGGCTCAATCATTCTAATATTGAAAAGTATTCGAATTCGCTTTAATAATTACTTCTTCTCCCTCATGCTCTTCGACATATCCAATAATTTTAGCTTCAATATCTAAATCAAAAGCCAACTCAATTAATTTATTTGCGCAGGCTTCCTCTAC
>JBDSHL010000429.1:0-5468 GCA_039918515.1 Saprospiraceae bacterium
GGCCGAATGTTATAAATCCAACGAGTGGAGTATTAGACAACAGTCATTTTAACCTATATGGAAAGCGTGTAAGAAATGTAAAGCTTATACAAATCTTTGACCGATGGGGAGAAATGGTATATTCTGGTGAGAACTTACAAGATGGCAACAAAGTGAAAGGATTAGGATGGAATGGAATCTTCCGTGGTGAGAAATCATTACCAGGAGTTTATGCGTTCTATGCTGAAGTTCAGTATGAAGGATCCTCAAGTACAGATAAATTCAAAGGAGAATTTACTTTGCTGAGATAAGATTATAATTGATTTATTGATAAAAAAAAGGGGCATTATGTGCCCCTTTTTTATGGACTAAATTCAAAATCATCTGTGAATAGAAGCACAATTATGCTTAAATAATTTATATGTGATTGATATTCAATTAAATGTATATTAAATAAATTCAAAACTTGATATGAATTAATTATAAAATCTTCAGATTATTAACACTGATGGACTTATATTTGCGAAGTTTTTTCAAGAAATATATCTAATAGCAATTCAAGTATGAATAATTACAGTATGGTTAAGTGGATTTTCGGTGCAATTTTGGCCGTTAGTATTTATCAATTTATACTTTATATCCCAACCGTTAAAATTGAGAGAAATGCAGATAATTATGCCAATGAAGCATCTGGATCTATTACAGATGAAATTGTTAAGTATGATGTATTTAAAGAGGCCAGAACAAGATATCTTGATTCTCTTTCCAACGCCAAGATATTTAGCATTCCTTTATTAAAGGATTATACTTATAATGATCTTAAAAAGCAACAATTAGGACTTGGTCTGGATTTGAAAGGTGGATTGAGTACAATACTTCAAATTGACTTAAAAGATTTCCTAATATCTCTTTCTGGAAAAAGTACTGACCCAGCCTTCAAAGCTGCTATTGAATCTGCTTCAGCGAGACAATCCAATAGTCAAAAGGATTATATTTCTCTTTTCATGGAAGAATATAAAAAGCAAAATTCTGATCGATCACTTGCTTTATTATTTGGAAGAAGTAGTTCTTTAAAGGATAAAATTAATACTCAAAGTACGGATCAAGATGTCACAAGGGTAATTCGCGAATTAGCGAATGAAACAGTGAAGACAACATTCGAAAGAGTAAAAGATAGAATTGACAAATTTGGAGTAACGCAACCTAACGTTTCTCTTGATAAGGGTAGAGACATGATTGTAGTTGAATTACCTGGAATTGATAATCCTGCTCGTGCGCGTAAATATTTGCAAGCAAGTGCAAAGCTTGAATTTTGGGATATTTATAGAATCAGTGATCCAGGTGTTGCAGAGGCAATATTTAATGCTGATAAGAAATTGAAGTCATTGGCTTCTGGAGATACATCTACAATTATTAAACCTAAATTCAAGTATCAGCCAAGATATGAATTCAAGAGAGATAGTCTTGGAACTAAATTAGATTCTACAATTGTTGGAACAGATACTATTCCAATGGAACTTGATCCAATGGCAGATAAGGGACCTCTACTTAATATTCTGTCAATGAATGGTGGTTCTGGTAAGGGCTTGGAATTTAGTCAATCAGTCATTGGTACTTTTGATAAATCTAATAAGGAAAGATTACTTAAAATGTTCGATAATCCAGAAATAAAAGGATTATTTCCAAATGATTTGAGTTTCAGAGTTTCAGCAAAGCCCTATAAAGATTATCAATCAAAGGAAACTACCAATAGATATGAACTCTATGCTATTAAGAAAAGAATTGGTTCAGATGTTGCAACTTTAGATGGCGAAAGAGTAGCACGCGCTAATGCAAATCCGGATCCTATTACGGGCCAAGTTGTAGTATCGCTTTCTATGGATCCTAAAGGGGCAAAAATATGGGGAGATATGACAACGCGCGCAGCTCAAGATAAAAATCGTGAAATTGCTATAGCGCTTGATGATGAAGTAGTCTCTGCTCCAAGAGTTAACGAACCCATTTTAGGTGGTAGTTCACAAATTTCTGGAAGCTTTTCGATTGATGAAGCGAAAGATTTAGCAAATATTCTTCAAGTTGGAAAATTACCAGCAACCATTAAAATTGTTCAAGAATCATTGGTAGGACCTTCTTTAGGCAAACAAAATATCACCAATTCACTTTATGCAATTATCGGTGGATTTTGTTTAGTAATGTTGTTTATGATATTATACTATACTGGTGCTGGTGTTTTTTCAATACTTGCACTAGTGCTAAATATCACTTTCATTATAGCTACTCTGGCTTCGTTAGGTACCGTATTGACCTTGCCTGGTATTGCAGGTTTGGTTTTGACAATGGGTATTTCGGTTGATGCGAACGTTATTATTTATGAAAGGATTAAAGAAGAATTGGCTCTTGGAAAATCGAAAATCGAAGCGATTCGCTTAGGTTTTGCAAATTCTATGTCTGCGATTATTGATGCTAACATGACGAATTTATTAACCTGTTTTGTATTGTTCTATTATGGACTTGGTGCAATCAAGGGATTCGCAATTGTATTGATTATTGGTATATTATTTGCTTTGTTTACAGCTATTCTTATTACCAGAATTATGATTGAATGGTGGATGAATAGAGGAAATGATTTAAACTTTTCGAATAGATTTACTGCAAGAGCATTTAAAGATGTGCATTTTGATTGGGTTGGAACAAGAAAATATGCTTATATTTTTTCCGGTATATTAACTTTAATAGGTTTGATTTCTGCCTTTACAAGAGGTTTTGAACTTGGTGTTGAATTCAAAGGTGGATATTCTTACAACGTTTCATTTGACAAAGATGTGGACGTTGAAAAGCTAAGAAATTCTTTAACAAAATCTTTTGAAAGCAATCCAGTAGTAAAATCTGTAGATACTAAAAATACTTACAATATTACTACTTCTTATTTAATAAATGATAATTCAGAAACAGCGGTAGAAAGGGTAACCGAAAAACTTTTTGAAGGTATAAAAGAAGCTACAGGTGAAGCAATTGATTACGATAAATTTAAAGCCACTGAATCATCCGGAATTCATATAAGTTCATCTAGCCAGGTTGGGCCAATTATTGCCGATGATATAAAGCAAAGTGCAATTAAATCATTGTTAATTGCTTTATTAATTATTTCAATATACATTTATTTTAGGTTTCACAAATGGCAATATAGTGCTGGTACGACTGTAGCATTATTGCATGATGCACTAGTTGTAATTGGAGTGTTTTCATTATTGCATGGAATACTACCTTTTCCGATGGAAATTGATCAAGCATTTATAGCGGCAATTCTTACTGTCATTGGATATTCGATGAATGATACCATCATTGTTTATGATAGGATTAAAGAATATCTGGCGAGCGATTCACAAAAAGACGAAAAAGAATTAATCAATGATGCCATTAATACAACACTTTCCAGGACCATCAATGTGTCTTTCGCTACGATCCTGACGATGATTACTTTGTTTATATTTGGAGGTGCGAGTATTAAGGGATTCGCCTTTGCATTGATTGTAGGTATCATCATTGGAACTTATTCATCTATATATGTGGCAACACCTATAATTGTCGACTTTGCCAAAGGAAAATTGAAAGACAACGCAAGAGGAGTTTCAAAAACGAAAGTTGGCACCAAAGTAGCTAAAGTTTAAGTTATACATTAGTTGTAACTTTTTAGCCATGTATTAAAAAATACTCCAGAGGAGTATAATATTTTTAGCGATGGATGTAATCCATCGTTATAACCCGAACTATGCAATAGACTTTCTATTACAAGCCAAAATGCCGTCAAATATTAGCACTTCCTCATATTTTTATCCTCACCATAGGGGTTACCATGCTTGCGGTAAAAATATTCCGGGAGCACTAATCTTTATTAGCCTTTTGGCTCTCACAACAAAACTCTATTGCATAATTCGGGTTTAATGGTGAACGAACTTGTTTTTAGCATGAATTTTTGCGATTTTTGCAAAAATCATGACAAAAACATCAACCGACTGAATAGTTACTATTAATTTCATATATATTCGAAGCCTTTCATTAATGAGAGGCTTCTTTATTTAATTTACTTAGGTTTCTTATATCAATGTGATTTTTGAATGATGTCAAAAATTTATATATCTAATCCTTACCTTTAGAACGGGAGGTACTACTATAACTTTATTCACAATTGATCCGCTATAGGCAGAGAAAACTGGACTAAATAGCGTTTCTGTGCGGTATTTAATTATAAGTTTATAGTATATTTGAATTTTAATACTTCTAATTATATTATGTGCAATGATGAGATGGATTATTTTTTGTTTACTACTGTTTAGTTCTTGTGGTCTAGGGTCAAAAATCAAAAACGCGAATACTGCCATTGATTTAAAGAAGTATTCAATCGCCATTGAACTATTATTGCAGGATTACGAAATCGCTAACTCTAAATCAGAAAAATCTGAAATTGCCTTCAAAATTGGTACATGCAATGATCAACTTGCAAATTATGCCAATAGCCTTAAATGGTTTAAAAAGTCATATGATTTAGTAGCCACTAATAAAGCTTTATTTGCCTATGCGAATTCTTTAAAAAGAAATGAGGATTATAAAGAGGCAAGTGACGCATTCGCTGAACTAAGCAATGAATCTAATAATAATATAGTGTATCGAAGAGAAGCCAATATTTGTAAACTTGCACAAGAGTGGAAAAATTTTGTAAATAAGAATTACACCTATCAAGTTACTCCTTTTGGCTTTTGCGATGAGTCTAATGAATATGCACCAATATTTGACAGCAAAGGAACATTGTATTTAAGCAATGATAGAATTGGTTCAAATGGAAAAAGTAAATACGAATGGTCAGGCCAATTTTATAGTGACCTTTATAAACTTGATGAAAACTCAGAATTAGTGGCTTTAGATGAATCTATTAATACTAAAAACAATGAAGGTTCATGTACATTTAATTCAGACGCTTCTACAATTTATTTTACAAGATGCGCAGACCTTAGTGTAGGCGATTATTTTTGTCAAATCTATAGTAAGTCTTTAAAAAATCAGAAAGAATCAGACGAATTATTAGACTTAGGTGGAGAATTGTCGAATTCAATTAACCCTACATTGCATTATACAGATACTATGCTAATTTTTTCTTCGGATAGAAAGGAGGGACTCGGACTTTATGATCTTTATATCAGTAAATTTAGAAACGGCAGATGGACTATTGGAGAAAATTTGGGTGCTCAAATCAATACTGAAGGTAATGAAAAGTTTCCTGTATGGAATGGTGATACGCTGTACTTCTCTTCAGATTACTTACCTGGCATGGGTGGACTAGATGTTTTTAAAACATGGAAAACAATGGACGGTAAATGGATGTCACCATTAAGATTGGATTATCCTATTAATAGTGGAGCGGATGATTTTAATTATTGCATAGATCCAAAGTTTGTAAAAAAAGATAGCATATTGAATAGGGCCGTTTTTAGCAG
>JBDSHL010000430.1:0-4077 GCA_039918515.1 Saprospiraceae bacterium
ACTGCTCAGCAATTATTGGTTGGGGGACCTTATGATTATCAATCCTATGCAGTTATGGTTATTAATAAGGATGGATCATTGGTTCCAAATGCTACAGTGACTTATGATCAAGTGGGTAAACCTTTAACAGCCAAAGTAATCAATACTTGTAATGGAAATAGTTGTTGGACAAAAATTACTGTTGAAGACAAATTGCCACCAACAATTGTCTGCCTGAATGATACGATCGATTGTACTAGAATGAAATCTCACTTAGGGCCATTCATTTATGATAATTGCGATCCTAATCCAACCAAAATATTATTATCTGAAAAAATTGAGAATACACCTTGTAATCAATTGTATTCAAAAATTGTTCATAGAAAATACATTGCTAAAGATGCTAGTGGTAATCTGTCAAAAGAATGTAACTCAGATTACTTCTTGAAAAGAATTGACTTAGATTCCATTGTCTTCCCAGATTCATTATTAGTATTCGACGGAAACAATTTGTCTTGTGGACATTATCCTTTAGATTCGCTTGGAAGACCTTTAGTTACATTCACTGGTGTGCCAACGTATCACGGGTCACCAATATACCCAAATAGCGATACTAAATACTGTGATTTTGCGGCTTCATTTGAAGATATTGTTATTAGCAATTCAAATTGTCTGAGAAAAATCAATAGAATTTGGAGATTTACGATATGGTATTGTACTACTTTCCAAATGAAAGTTTATAGTCAAATTATTGAAATAAAAGACAACCAACCACCTGCTATTGTGTGTCCATATGACAAAGAAATATTTACAAATTCTACAACCTGTGAAGCAAATGCATTTATAAGTCCATTGATTGCTGTGGATAGTTGTAATAACAATGTTCATGTAACATTGACCTATCCAGGAGGTATAATAAAGAATTTTAAAGGCGGGTTTATTATCTTGCCATTAGGTATTAATACTTTAACTTTTGATGCATTTGATGATTGTTATAATACAACTTCATGTTCATTTATTGTTAATGTAATTGATAAAGCTGCGCCTATAGCACTATGTGATAGAGAGACGGTGGTAAGTTTAGATAGATTTGGTCAAGCGTGGGTTCCAGCAAGGGTCTTTGATGATGGCTCGTATGATAATTGTCATCTTAAGTCTATGCAAGTAAAACGTATGGATAATGGAAAACCGTGTCAGTTCAATGGAACACAGTTTGCAGATAGTTTAGGATTCTGTTGTTCTGATATAGGCAAATTAATTCCTGTTATGTTTAGAGTAACTGATGAAAGTGGCAATTCAAATACTTGTATGATACAAGTTGAAGTTCAAGATAAAACTATTCCTCATATCACATGTCCGCATGATGTTACCATTGATTGTGATTCTACTTATAATCCAAATGACCTTTCCGCTTTTGGCAAAGCAGTTGTTTCAGATAATTGTGATATAAGTTTCAGAGAAGTAGATAGTTTCTATATTAATCAATGTCATGAAGGATATATTGAAAGAATATTTATTGCGGGTAATCAATTCGGATTAGATGTATGTACGCAAAGGATTACGCTTATTAATTCACATCCATTTCTTGAATCAGACATTATATGGCCTTTAGATTTCGATACTTCAGTCTGCAATGTAAATTCGCTATTACCATCAAATTTGGCCAAATATCACAATCCAATTATAAATGAGGATAGATGTGATCTTGTAGGATTAAATTATGAGGATGAAGTATTCCGATTTGTAACTGGTACAGATGCTTGTTTTAAGATACTAAGAAGATGGAAAGTAATCAATTGGTGTCGATTCCGAGATGTTGAAGGAAATCCAATTATTTTTGAACATCTACAAATTATAAAGTCATATAATAAGGTAAAACCAAGAATCCTAAGCGGATGCTTTGATCAAAGAGTTGAAGTGACAGATACTTCATGTACAGGAGGAAGAATAAATTTAATAGCAACAGCAGATGATGATTGCACTCCAACTGCAGAGCTTAGAAATCAATTTGAAATAGATTTTGACTCGGATGGCAGATATGATACTATTCATGTAGGAATAGGCGGTACTATTAATGCCTCAGGAACTTATAAGCTTGGTAAGCATCGAATTAAGTATACTTTTGAAGATAAATGTGGTAACAAACAAACCTGTGAAATAAATTTTGAAATTATAAATGCGAAATTACCAGTTGCTTATTGTCGAAAGGGAATTGCTATTGGCCTTGAAGCAATGGATTTAAATGGAGATGGAAGATTAGATGGAGAATTTGCAACTGTATGGGCAAAGGATTTGGATCAAGGAAGCTATCATCCATGTAAGTATGGTCTTACTTATTCAATTGGAAGAGATTCCTCTGTTCATAGTGTAACTTATAATTGCGATAGTATTGGACGAAATATTGTTTTATTATGTGTTACTGCTACCAATGGAAAACAAGACTGCTGTGAGACGTTTGTAGAAGTACAAGATAACAACAATGTTAACTTATGTGGTTGTCTGCAACGTCCTAATAACGTTACCGTTAATTCTTGTTCACAATTAACCGATCCTATTAGTTTGAATTCATTCCCATTATTTGGTATTTGTAAATGTGATTCAAATAGAGTAACGTTTAATGATATTACTATAGGAAATATACCTAATGTATGTTATCGAATTCAAAGAAACTGGACGGTAGAATTTCTTTGCTCAAGTACGAGTGAGGTATTCAAATTCTCACAAAACATTGATGTCACAACCAATTTAAGAGAAGTAGATATAAATTGGCCAAGTGATTCTATCATCGTTGATAATTGCGATGGTAAAATTGATACAGCAAGCATTGGAGGAGTTCCAAGATTCTGTGAATACAATGGTTTTGTAATGGTCATGTTCAACGATATTGAAGTTGCTTCACTTCCTAACACAAGAAAGTTTATAAGAACTTGGAATGTATTTAGCAAATGTGTTGGAGCACAATCTTTTTTCTTTGAGCAGAAAATTATTGTAGTTAATCCTATTGGAACTAAAATTAAAATTCCAGCAGACATTACCGTGAATAATTGTAAGACACCATTTTTACCTGATTCATTAAATGGATATCCAACTGTATTGTGTGGTTGTGATTCAATTACTTATGATTTTAAGGACGATACAATAGTAGGTAATCCAGAAATCTGTTATTTAGTTGAAAGAAATTGGATCGTTAAAATAAAGTGTAGACCTAAGATCGATACCACTTTCTTAGGGATTCAAAAAATTACCCGTGATGTAAATTTGGCACTTTCAGATATCATATGGCCACAAGATACATTTAAGTCATTTACATGTGCTCTCAACAATAATCCAGATCGAACGGGACGACCAACACTTATTAGAGATTTTTGTGGGTTGGTAACATTTATGTCAATGGATACAATAGTTCCTGGTGCAACTTGTAATACCATTAAGCGTACCTGGATTGCAAAGAATTCTTGCAGCGCAATTCAGATATTCAAAAAAGATCAAATCTTGATTTCTTTTAATCAAGGTACAATTGGATTGATTTGTCCACCTGATATTACTGTTAGTGCTGATCCTAACACATGTGGAGCAATACTTACATTGGCTAATCCACAAGTAAGTAGTCCTTGTAATTTTGGAGTTACAGTAACTAATAATGCTCCATCTGTTTATCCAGTTGGAAAAACAAATGTGGTATTTACGGCTAAAGATTCCTGTAATCATATCACTACCTGTACAACCATGGTAACTGTTATTGAAAATATCCCTCCTATAGTGATTTGTCCAGGAGATACATTGGTTGATTGTGATGTCAATACAACAGATCTGAATCAATTTGGAACAGCAACCGCGACAGACAATTGCCCAGGTGTAGTGCTTAAGGATAGTGTAATACGAACACAGAATATTTGTGGTATTGGCAATATTATGAGATTCTTTATAGCAACAGATGCCTCAGGCAATCGAGCATCATGCCTTCAAACTATAAGAATCAATAATAATGATCCTTTAGATAGCATAGATATCAATTGGCCACAATCGCCAATAACAGTTGGAGAATGTGCACCATTTGGAATTAATGATACTGGAATGCCAACTATATCTATTGGTGCC
>JBDSHL010000431.1:0-1901 GCA_039918515.1 Saprospiraceae bacterium
GGTGCACGAACCTTATTTGTTCGAGATCCAGATAATTTTGACTATACTGTCAAAATAGAATTTGCAGAAAGCATTCCGGAAGCTACCTTTATGTCTGCTAAAGAAGGTGGCTTCAAGAATTTAAAAGTAACGGGCACAGTTGAAGGATATGACGTCTTCGTACATGAAGCTTGTACTCGTTCATATATTTTCAAAGTAAAAAAAGCAAGTGACTTTAAGTTAAGTTTCTAATAGAAACCTTATTAAAAAAAATATGCCCTCTAGGAGATGATCACAAGGGGGCTTTTTTATTTAGTTGAATTAAAAAAATAGTTAAATCTTAATAAATAATTATTTTTCCTTTAGAATGTAGAGTTCTATTTACCA
Source organism: Saprospiraceae bacterium (assembly GCA_039918515.1). Taxonomy (GTDB): domain Bacteria; phylum Bacteroidota; class Bacteroidia; order Chitinophagales; family Saprospiraceae; genus Vicinibacter. Next base: position 367 of record JBDSHL010000431.1, read on the forward strand.
AAATATTGTAAAAGTATATTCCAGTTGGTATATTTTCTATTTTTAAATCAATTGAATTTCCAAATAAATGCTGAAATCGCTTAACTTGATTTCCAAATAAATCCGTTATAATAAAATCCCCATTATCCATCAATTCATTTCCAATTATCATAAGATGATCATGAATAGGATTTGGATAAATATTAATTTGATGTTCTAAATGTTCATTCTCTACAATAGTATTAAGGCAATCACTGGTTTTTTCTAAGGCTTGTTTTAAGAGAACGAAATCTACACCAATATCCTTGTTGTCTATACCATTAAGATAGTATGGGCTAGATCTATTTAAGGTATAATTTAAATAATTGTTGAGTCCTCCATTATAATCAACAAATTTGACGTCATTCTGTCCTAATGGAAAATAGTTATTGCTGATTGTATTATAATTTGTGTATTTATTAATGGGTCCACCAATCAATACATTTTTGTTAAACTTTTTATTTAGATCTTTTATATTGGGAAAAAAATTGCCCATTGGACCATTCCCTCCTTGAGCGAATCCGGGTCCATATATTCCTTGATACCCTCCAGCAGAAAGAAAACAATTAAAAATATTGTTGGTAATAGAAATATTCAATGTAGTGTCATAAGCCCAGGTAATTGCTCCACTTTGAAAGACCGTATTGTGATCAATAATTACATCATCTGGTTCACCAATTTTGAGAAATATTCCATCATTGGGTCCGTCGATATTCTGATCTCCATATTTCGCGCCATTTATATCATCAAACAAATTATTGACAATTTGAATTCTCTTTGATTGCAAGCTAGGTGAGGGACTATCTCGTCCCGAAAGACTAATTCCTGAACCAACATGTTTTATTATATTGTTGCTAATGGTGATGTCGCTTACATCGGCTTGAGGTGAAGCGCCACCTTCTGATCTTACTGTTAGAAGTATCGCATAACCGCTTTGCCCTATAGGTAGATCTGCCCAACAGTTTTCAAATATATTTCCATCTAATAAAACTCTTTTACCTGTTTTTAACTCAAACAAATTTTTTATGGTCCAATGTTTTCCATTGTATAAAGGATGTGTAGTTCTCCATTGTAATGGTTTGAAGAAATGGTTGTTGCGAATTTCTATATCAGATGGAACCAGGTTTGGAATAGAAGCAGCAGCACCTCCGAATATAATATTTTCACCCGCAGCCTCAAGATAATTATTCCGAATAATAAAAGGTCCTGGCCCATTAGTCCCTCCAATGGCATAGGTATCATAGCCAATGCTATGAAAATCTGATATATAAGAATCTAAGACTGCTGAATTTGCACAATTAAGAATAACGCCACTTTTCATAATGGTAGCATTAGAATGTCCGTGAATATAACATCGATCAATAATGAAATCATGCGGAACTACACTTAAAGTACCTTGTCCTTTGCTCGCATCCCCTAAAACAACAAGGCCGTAAGAATTTAATACCAAAGTATCAATGCTGATTTCTAAACCAACCAATCTATAATGGTGTGAAGAATTTTCTGTTTTGAAACAA
>JBDSHL010000432.1:0-2884 GCA_039918515.1 Saprospiraceae bacterium
TAATTGTATTTTTAAAAAAACTTCCAGCATTTCCAAGAACATTAGGATTGGGCAATTTACTTTCTCTTATTTCACACACTAAATCGCTCACTTGCTCCGCAGTAGGTGTGCTCATTGCTCTTTCTGATAATAATTCTTTGATCGTTCCATATTCAACCCTTGGAATAAATTTCTTATTTAATTTGAAATGTACATAAGTAATAAAAAAATTATCTTTCAATGAATGCTTAAATATGGAATCTCTATAACTAAATTGGCAAGCGATTTTATTAAGACTTAATAGTTTTCCCTCTTCCATTTGAATACCTTCTAATCGAACAAATACTTCTTCTAATTCAACACCATAAGCGCCTATATTTTGTACAGGTGCTGCTCCAACAGACCCTGGGATTAGACTTAAGTTTTCAATCCCAGAATATCCCTGGGTCAAGCTCCATTGAACAAATTCATGCCAATTCTCTCCACCACCAACTCTTACTGTTACATGCTCATCATCTTCATGTAATATTTCTTTCCCTTTGATTTCATTTTTTAAGATAATTCTATTGATATCGTCCAACAGCAATACGTTACTTCCTCCTCCTAGAATTAAGAACTCTGATTTTTTACTACCGTAAAACGCAATGAGGTCTTTCACTTCATGAATAAAATAAATTTCATGACAATATGCATCAATTTGAAATGTGTTATACTTTTTTAATGAGAAACCTTTTTTCATTATTTCGATTTTGTAAATGATGGATTAGTTTTGACTTAAGATTTATTCTTCGTATTTATTATCATTTATGGATTAAATCCAAGTAATTCAGTTAAATGCTTCAATGTAACTAAATTCTATTCGAATATAATAACTTTCGATAGAGCCCTTTTAATTTGCATTATGAGTTATCTAACATTTTCGATTCTTCCTGTTCTAACTGAAGATTAATCAAATGGTGATAGAAGCCTTCTGTGTTCTGTACTAAATCTTCATGCTTTCCAAATTCTACAATTTCACCAGATTTCAGAACATAAATGCAATCTGCTTCTCTTATGGTTGACAGCCTGTGTGCAATAATTATTGAAGTCCTTTCCTTCATTAATTTATCTAAAGCGTCTTGTACCACTCTTTCTGATTCAGCATCGAGGGATGAAGTTGCTTCATCTAGAATTAATATAGCTGGGTTTCTTAGTATTGCTCTTGCTATGGCAATTCTTTGTCTTTGTCCTCCACTTAATTTTATTCCGCGCTCCCCTACTATCGTTTCCAATTTATCGGGGAATCCATTAATAAAATCGATGGCATTACTTTGAGTTGCTGCGTCTATCACTTCATCAATAGTTGCATCGGGTTTACCATAAAGAATATTTTCTCGTATCGTTCCTCCGAACAACATTATCTCTTGCGGAACAATTGCAATATTTTTCCTAAAAGCCGTAAGATTATAATCCTTAATTTCCTTCCCATCTACTAGTATTCTTCCAGAACTTGTTTCATAAAATCGCATCAACAATGAAACAATCGTAGATTTTCCCGCACCACTACTACCTACCAAAGCAATTCTTTGACCTTTATGAATTTTTAAATTTATATTATTCAAAACTTCCAATTCTGGACGACTACTATAAGAAAAACTTACTTTATCAAATTCTAATTCACCTATAATATTAAGCTTCAACTCTTTATCATGGTCATTAATATCAATTTCGGAATCCTTCTCTAATATTTCCTGAATTCTTTCAGTCGCACCAATAGCACCCGCAAGAGTAGAATAAAGATTTCCAATTCCTGCAATTGCGCCTCCTATAATTCCGGTATAGACAATAAATGAAAATAAATCACCTGCTGCCATTTCCCCAGCTTGCACCATCAGTGCTCCTCTCCAAAGAATAAAAAATAAACCACCAAATAAAACAGTAATGATAAAAATAAAAAATAAACCACGCATTCGCGCATAATTCATCGATATATCAACCATATGTTGAATAGATCTGTTAAATCTTCCCAATTCAAATTTCTCATTTGCAAATGCTTTCAAACTAGGAAAGGACTGAAGGCTTTCTTCTACAATAGTATTGGTTTCTGCAAGACTGTCTTGTCTTTGTTTAGAAAGTGAACGAATATATCTTCCAAATAAAACTGAACTTACAACAATTATTGGGAATGTCAACAACATGATCAAAGCCAACTTCGGAGTCATCCATGCAATAACAAACAATCCAATTATTAATACTACAATCTGTCGTATAAATTCTGCAAGTGTTATTGAAAATGCCATCTGCAATTGTTCGACATCCGCAGTTAATCTACTTGTTAATTCTCCTATTCTTCGGCTTTCGTAAAACTCCATATTCTGAGTAATGATTTTTTGATACAAACTTGATCTTACATCAGCAACTCCTTTCTCACTAACTCTGGCAAAAAATATGGTTCTCCAATAAGACAAAATTCCTTGAATAATTAATATTCCCAAAAACAGAATGCCGAAATTTTGGACCGATATGTTCCATTTTGCTTTTCCAATTGCGGCATTCGCCATTTCTCCGGCAGCAGCTGGAAAAATCATAAACATTGAACTTGAAATTACTAAACACATCATTCCGAAAATAAATGACCATTTATAAGGCTTGATAAATCCAAGAATGCGATAAGCTTTAAGCAATCCATCCTTACTAATTTTTGGCCTAGTTGACATAATTGTAATCTTGTTTTCTTATAAAAAATTAGGCTTCTCTTCTTAGAACAATTTGAGTTATTTCTGGCCATATTCCTGCACGACCTCTAAAACCTAACACTCCGAATCCGCGATTAATATACAAATTTCTACCGTTTTCTTCATATAGTCCTGCCCATTTTGGATATCTATATTGAATAGGACTCCACTTGAATCCTCCTATTTCAATT
>JBDSHL010000433.1:0-1784 GCA_039918515.1 Saprospiraceae bacterium
GATTGCACATGGTCGATTTTGATTCAATAAATTATATTATGTAATTAAATAATATATAATATATTGAATTACAGATTTTTATTATAAAAAATGAACATTTTATTGTACCTTTGTATAAGCTAGCCAATCGTTCATATTATAACTTTTTGGCATGTTTTTTGAACTAATGATTGTTAATAGTTAAATTAATAAGATCAATGTAATCCTAAAGTATTAATATACAACAAGTTATGAAAGCAAATTTATTACTTCTAATTTCTGCACTTGGCTTATTTTCTGTCCAACAAGTATATTCACAATGTGCTACGGGGATAGTCAATATGAATTTTTATAAGTCTACAGGAGGATCTGGTACTTATTCTGATCCTGCGACTGGATTAATAGAGTATGGATTTTGTTTCACGCCTAATACTTTTTTTGAAAAATCTACCAATTGGATGCATGGAATTTATGTATCATGGTCAGATATTCCATCTGGGGTAAGGATTACTAAAGGTCTGACAGGTATACAACCAACGCAGCATGGTTCTCGCACATGGATATATGTTGATTCATTAAAGGCAAGACAATTAGGATTACCTGGTTTAGGATATTTTGCTGATGATGGAGATGGTAACCCCACGAATAATTATGGAGACAATGGATTGGGTACGCCAAATGCAACATTTCCAAATCTTTCACCATTTTGTTTTGAAGCTACTTATACTTGTGGTTCTCCAACATTATTGAGACCAGTGATTACTGTTACTGGTGATGGTACAACGGGTGCATGGAAGAATCCTGCATGTCCAGGAGATGTTATTAATGCTACAAAAGGTGGACCATTGGATGATGGAATTCTCATTGTATGTGGCTTAGTATTGCCACTTGAATTGTTAAGTTTTGAAGGATATAATAAGGACGGAATAAATTATTTATTCTGGTCTGGTATCGCTGATAATAAATTCTCCCATTATGAATTAGAAAAAAGAGAATATGCCTCGAATGATTTTACTAAATTAGATAATTTTGTAATTCCTGCATCAACAAAGGATAACAGTGCACATTACATTTCTTCAATGGATGTTAATCTTACTAAAGAAGTTAATTATTATCGATTGAAGATGATAGAGCAAGACAATACTTTCGAATATTCAAGAACGATTTCATTAAGAAATTCGATAAGAACGATCGGGAGTGTAGAAGTATTCCCTAACCCAATAGACGATTTAGTTTATATTCAGTTACCAACTGTATCTACACCCATAACTTATGAAATTGAGCTATTGAATGTAAATGGCCTGTCATTAATGGCTCAAAGGATAAATGTAAAAGGATCTAATTCTAAGCATCAACTGGATGTAAATTCTTTAAGTTCTGGTGTCTATTTCTTGAAATTAAAATCAGAAAATGAATTTTCTCAGATGTTTAAATTACTAAAAAAATAATAGAGAGACAAGCTATATTGCTTTATCTGCGCAATAGGTTGATGCGAATGCATCTGGTTTAGCTTTGAAGACAAATCCCATAGATAAGATATAACCCATGGCCTCCTTTAAGGCGCTGTTGGATTTAAAATTGGGATCTGTGTTGATGTCTGCGTGTACTTCCATAGAAAGTTGATATTTATCCAGCAGTTCACATAAGGAATAGGCAACTTCTATTGATTTGGACACTTCGCTAATCATTCTTTGATTTAAACTCATCTTAGATTCCTCTTTACTCGAACAGACATACATGTATCCTCCTTTACCTTCTCTTAAGAACACAACAACGGTTGCAAATTCTACTTGATCTCCGGATAC
>JBDSHL010000434.1:0-1720 GCA_039918515.1 Saprospiraceae bacterium
AAGTATTTTGTGTATCGGTTTCTTGACTTGCATTAGTAGAATTTCGATGGTATTCATGATTACTATTAAATGATGAACAATCATGTTGATTGGATAGAAGTAAAGAATTGGGATAAATTAAGTCCAAGACAGAATGAATTTCTGAAATCTCATGACCCTGAAAATAACCCAATGGGTATAGGGGATGGCCTTAAAAAAGGTTTTCGAAGGCGATTTGGAAATGTATTTACCGCCTTTATTGAAAGCTCTTGGACTTGCAGATGTAACCCATCTACTCAAAGGATATAAGATGAAGGCTAAGTAGCCTACGGCAAACAAAATGGTTGCTTAACGTACCATTATACTATTTTTATTGAATATTCAATTTAATCAACTAATTTTGCAATACAAAAAACAGTATTATGGAAATTGAAATCATTTTAGCCATTGTAGTAGCTATTTTCTTATTGGGTATTCGAATTATTCGTCCGACACATCGTGGACTTATTGAGCGACTGGGTAAATACAAAGGCTTTGCAGATCCCGGCTTCAATTGGATAATACCATTTATTGATAAAATGTATCAGGTAAATATTACAGAGCAGATGATTGATGCAAATAAGCAGGAAATTATTACCAACGATAACTTGAATGCCTCGGTTGATGCACAAGTCTATTTTAAAATAAGAATGGATGAAATCAGTGTTAAAAATTCGCAATACAATGTAAATAACATTCAATTTCAGATTGTAAATCTTGCGAGAACAACACTTAGAAACATAATAGGTACAATGACTTTAAAATCCGCCAACAGTGAACGTGGAAAAATTAATAAAGGATTATATTCAACATTGATTGAAGAAACTGCTAACTGGGGAATTGAAATCGTTCGTACTGAATTGAAAGAAATTGATCCTCCGAAGGATGTTCAGGAAACTATGAATAAGATTGTAAAAGCTGAAAATGAAAAGGTGGCAGCAGTTGATTTTGCTACAGCCATTGAAACTCGTGCTGACGGAGAGAAACGTGCAGAAATAAAGAAAGCAGAAGGCGTTCGTCAAGCTAAAATATTGGAAGCAGAAGGAGAAGCTCAAGCAATAGCTTTGGTCAATGAGGCAGCAGAAAAGTATTTTGTAGGAAATGCTCAAACACTTAGAAAATTGGAAGCTTTGGAAAAAGCACTTGCTAATAATGCAAAAATTATTGTTCCATCAGACAAGGAATTGATCAATGTTATCGGAGATATGGCTGGTGTGTTGCCAATTAAGAGATCTGAAACTTAAATTTGGTCGATCATACCGTTGGCTAATGGAATGATTTGGTCGATTTTCTAAACTTATCCAAGTATGCTTTATATTCAACCATTCCTATTCCAATAACTATCCAAATATCGGAATTATTTGAGTGATAAGAAATTTTTTGAATTTTCCGATAATCATAGAGTTTGATGATCGAAATGTATTGATTTAACGCTTTTAACTTTCTGGATCGATGATACGATGGACTAGCTTTCAACCGAATTAGTAAAATAAAGTCCTCTTCATACTGATCTTAAATTTTATTATATCCGTATATTAGTATTTGAATTATACCATTTAAAATATCGGTGAATATGAACTATCTTCAAACAATTAAGATCAAAAATCATGCGCTCACAAGTGCCTTAATATTACATGCAACCGTTCTCATCTGCTGGATAGCTTATAGCTTCTATCAGCCTATCATTTTTAAAGATTTCGGC
>JBDSHL010000435.1:0-5279 GCA_039918515.1 Saprospiraceae bacterium
GAGTACTTTGGCTGAAATTAATCCAGCTGGATGAGAAATGTCAGCCATAAGCGTTGCATCAACTTCATCTGCAATACTGCGAAAATCTTGATAATCCCAATCTCTTGAATATGCGGAAGCCCCACAAATAATTAATTTTGGTTTATGGGTTTTGGCCTTCTCTCGAACTTGATTCATGTCAACAATACCTCTAGAATCTACTCCGTAACTCACAATATTATAATATTTGCCACTCATATTAACAGGTGAGCCGTGTGATAAATGGCCTCCGTGTGCGAGATCAAGTCCCATCATGGTATCACCTGGCTTCAAGACAGCTAATTGTACGGCCATATTAGCCTGAGCACCTGAGTGTGGTTGAACATTGGCATAACTTGCGCCAAATAATTTGCACAATCTTTGAATCGTTAGCGTTTCGATTTCATCTACTACTTCACATCCGCCATAATATCTTTTTCCAGGATAGCCTTCTGCATATTTATTGGTTAACCAAGTTCCCATAGAACTTATTACCTGATAGCTTGCAAAATTCTCTGAAGCAATTAATTCAATTCCTCGACGCTGGCGATCTAATTCTAAAAGGAGCAGTTCATTAATTTTTGAATCATTAAAATTCATAGTAAATAGATGTATTTATTTTACAGATGATATCTAAATAATCCTACAAAAATACTCGATTTCAGCTAATAATTGAATAATATCTACTCGTATTCTGCATGAGATAAATTAAGTCACTGAATGAAGACAAGGCTTGTACATTTCCATCCTTGTTCTTAATCATGATTTCCCCTTCAGATGGATCATATGCACTAAATTCGACTTTGAAATTTGAATCTTTTAAATTTCGATCGGAGTTTAAAGAAGGATGTATTGGAATATGACTGTCATGATTGCTGATTACAATTTTAAATAATTTTCTATCTAACAAACCAGTTGCTAATTTAGATATTTCAACATCAGAATGATTTCTACATTGTTTAAGTAAATTCCAAATATCTACATCATCCAAATTTGAGAATTGTTGAATAAATTTTTGGCGATCGATGACATCTGAATAATTGAATTCACTTTGAATGAATTCTAATAAATTTGAACCATATAAAGTAGGCACTGATAGTTTTGAAACTTTTTCTAGTAAAGATTTGAGCATTTTTTCTGCAACAAGTGCAGTCTTGTGCAAATATACCTGTAGGTACATTATTCTTCTTGAGCTTAAGAATTTTTCAATAGTATAAATTGCTTTTTCTTCTAAAACCAATTCGTTATCTTTAATATCCATCATCATGATGAGGCGATCTATACCTATATTTCCCTCAACTACTCCAGTATAAAAGCTATCTCTTTTCAAATAATCTAGCCTATCGACATCCAATTGACTACTAATGAGTTGTTGAAGAAATTTCTTATGGTATTGACCTTTGAACAATTGAATAGCAAGACTTAATTCTTGATCAAATTCTTCATTCATTGATTCCATCATCCACAATGTAATGGTCTCATGTTGAACATTAACGAGGCTATTTTCAAGCACATGAGAAAAAGGGCCATGACCAATATCATGGAGCAAAATGGCTATCTGTGCTGCCTCAATTTCTTCTTTACTGATGAGGTGACCTTTCTGAATTAAATGATGAATAGCCTCTGTCATAAGGTAGTAAGCTCCCAATGCATGATTGAATCTTGTATGGACAGCACCAGGATAAACATAATGTGTAAGTCCTAACTGTTTTATTCTTCTTAACCTTTGGAAGTAAGGATGTTCTATGATTTTCATTAAAATTCCACTTGGAACAGAAATAAAACCATAGATCGGGTCGTTAAATATTTTATTAGAAGGCAATGTTATCTTATTATTTGACTAGCGTAAAGATATAATCTATTAAATAAAAGTTTACCTTTACCTTACTGAAATTTTAATTATTTTTTAAATTTATTATTTTGTTAATCTGAATGGATAAGATACGTATTTTATGGGCTGATGATGAAATTGATACACTAAAGCCGCAGATATTTTTTCTTGAAAAAAAAGGTTACGAGTTAACAACCGTTTCTAATGGACATGATGTGTTAGATACTTTATCAAAAGATCCAAATTTTGATTTGATTTTTCTTGATGAATCTATGCCAGGCATAACAGGAATTGAAACACTGACCAGAATAAAATCAATTGGGTATTCTATGCCTGTTGTTCTTGTGACAAAAAATGAAGCAGAGAATTTGATGGAATTAGCTATTGGGAGTCAGATTTCAGATTATTTGATAAAGCCAATTAATCCTAATCAACTTCTACTGTCTATTAAGAAATTAATTGAAAATAAGAGATTGGTATCAGAAAAAAATACAAGCGATTATCAGATTGCATTTAGACAACTCTTTCTAGAAATTTCTGACACTCAAGATTATGAATCCTGGGTGAAATTATACAAACAACTGATACAATGGGAATTGAAATTGGATAGTAGTTCGGATCCTCAGATTCAGGAGATTTTTTCTCAGCAAAAGAAAGAAGCGAATATTGAATTTTCCAAATTCATAAATTCAAATTATCAAAAATGGTTCAAACCAGATGCTAAGGCACCTACAATGTCTCATAACCTTCTACAAAATAAGGTTTTTAGAACTTTGGATCCAGAGATTCCAACTTTTTTTCTGCTCCTTGACAACCTTCGTTATGACCAGTGGAAAATTATTGAACCTATCATTTCTGAAAAATTTAAAGTAGTCACAGAAGATTATTTTTATAGCATACTTCCCACCACTACACAATATTCACGCAATAGTATATTCGCGGGAATGTTGCCCTCAGAAATAGAAAAGTTTTATCCTGAATGGTGGTTAAATGATAATGAAGAAGGTGGAAAAAATCTGAAAGAACCTGATCTTCTTGCCAATCAATTAAAAAAAGTTATTAAGCGAGAGATGAAGTTTGAATATTTCAAAGTTACAAACACCACAAAAGGTAAGCAATTGGTAGATAATATTCAAAATTATTTGAAAAATAATTTTACCGCTATTGTCTATAATTTTATTGATATGCTTTCTCATGCAAGAACCGAAATGGAAGTATTAAAAGAACTTGCTTCTGACGAAAACGCTTATCGCTCTTTAACCAAATCATGGTTCTTGCATTCTCCATTATGGACAGCCCTTCAAAAAATAGCGGACCATCCAGTACAATTGATTATTACTACAGATCATGGAACAATTAGAGTTCAGGATCCGAGTAAAGTAATTGCAGATCGAGAGACGACAACCAACTTAAGATATAAAGTCGGCAGGAATTTGGTTTATGACAAGAAAGATGTTCTAGAAATTAGAGATCCAGAAAGTGTAGGGCTTCCAAGACCTAACATTTCTTCGACTTTCATTTTTGCAAAGGATAGAACCTATTTCTTATATCCTAATAACTATGGACAATATGTGAACTACTTTAAGAATACGTTCCAACATGGTGGTATTTCCTTAGAAGAAATGATCTGCCCTATTATACATTTAAAAAGTAAAATTTAGGAAACAGGTGTTGACAATATTAATTCATGTAATACCTTATATCGATCTTCTTCGCATATAAAATATATTTTTGTTCCAAAAAAACCTCGATTTCTTAAATCTAATTTCCCTAAAAGTCGAAAACCAAGTGATTTAGAACTAAGTTTTTCGATTTGTGAATAACGGATTCGTATCGTTTTAAGGTAGTTAGAGACATATATATATTCAGAATCTGCGTCTATTCTTTTTAATTGAAATATAGAATTATAAATGATGATTCCAAACAATACTAAAAAGAATATAAAGAACCACTTTAGATAGCCCATAAAACCAAATTCAAATTCATTGTCATTCTTTAAAAATAAGCCTAAAGTTAAACTGCCAAAGAAGACAAGCCAGAATACCGGAAGAAATACCTTTAAAAAAAGTGTAGATGAGGATGAAATTCTTTTCATGGGATGAGATGAGTAATCTATATATTAGATAAGTCTTTTGGGTAAGCTCTAGTAACAACAATAATACTAGCCTCATAAAGTAGCGCAAGCGGAATTAATACGATCGTCATGGATACCACATCGGGTGGAGTTATTATTGCTGCAACAATTGCAAGGATTAAAAATGCATGACGTCGATAAGTCTTCATAAATTCCGGACTCATTATACCAAGTTTTGCTAAAAAATAGGCAGCCAAAGGCAATTCAAAAACAATTCCTGTAAAAAAAGTAAACATGAACATAGCATCAACAATAGAACTTAATGATGCAGAATTTTTTACCAAATCACTGACTTGATAGGAAGCGAGAAAGCTGATTGAAAAAGGCGCTAGCACAAAAAAACCAAATAATACACCCAGTATAAAAAGCCCTGACAAGACTACCACAATTCCTTTGGTAGCTCTTTTCTCTTTATCATAAAGTCCTGGACTTACAAATTTCCATATCTCATTAATTACAAGAGGTGAGACTAAAAATAAACCCACAAAAAAACTAGCTTGAAGGTGAATCATCAGTGCTTCAGATAATTCTCTTGTAAAAATTTCTGGTTTGGGTGCCTTTATACAGGTAAATTCAGAAAGATTGCAGAAGAATTTATAAGTGGGAAAATCTTCACCTAAGGGGCCAAGAACTATATATTTAAAGAGAAAGTCTTTATTAAGGAACATAATTGTTGTTCCTATCGCAATATATAAAGCACTTCGAAATAAATGTTTTCTTAAGGCGTCAATATGGTCCATGAAACTCATTTCCTTGGATTCTTCTCCAGTCTTCTTAACCTTAGAAAAAAATGATTTAATGTATTCAGCCATATTTTAAAATAATCTGCAAATATAGGGCTGAAAGAAAGAAATTATCGATTGATTACGTTAATAAGCTGTTTAACCCGATTTATGCATTAGCGTTTTGTGATGAAAGTCAAAAGGCCAATAAATGCTGGTGCTCCCCTGCCATTCGGCTGGACACGGCCGGAGAATTTTTACCGCAATCATGGTTAACCCCATGGCATGGTGAGGATAAAAATTTGAGGAAGTGTCAGAATTTGATCCGCCAGCTGGCGGATTGGCTTGTAATAGAAAGGCTAATGAATAATTCGAGTTTAGGTTAACTTTGCGAATATGTTGCGATTAGGGATTGTTTTATTTGTGCTTTCGGTTTTCAGTTTGAATTTGGCTTCTCAGGCCAAATTTGTATCGATCTATGATTTTAATGGTTGCAGAACCAAAGATATAAATGGCAATTTGGGCAATATTTCCAATAGTGTACTGGCTCAATGCGATTGTGGCGTAGATAATG
>JBDSHL010000436.1:0-3229 GCA_039918515.1 Saprospiraceae bacterium
TAAAATTCTTAAGGCAATTTAAAATCGAACATTCGAATATTAATGATACTCTGAATTATTTCTTTGTTGATTTTTATTGTCATGAAATAAAATTAATTGTAGAAATAGATGGGGAGATTCATGCACATCAAAAAGGGTATGATGCTGAAAGACAAAATATATTAGAAGAAATGGGGTATAATGTTATTCAAATCCAAAATGAAGAATTAAATTCGACAGATATTCTCAATCAATTTTATAATTTTTTTGAATCATAAAATCAACAACAAAGTAAACTCCTTCCCTTGTGAAGGGAAGGTTGGGATGGGTTTAATCATCGAGATTGAATCTGGTTTAGAATATCGAACTAAGAAAGAAGATCATTTAATTTTAAGATAAATAAAACTCGATCAATTTAGTAATTTATGCGAAACGCTATGATTAGCAACGAACCAATCTCCTTTCCTTGTGACGGGAAAGTTAGTGCCTGTGACTCTCAATGACTTTGGAAGCGACAAACTGATCTGACAAATAATCCGAATTCGAGAAATTTAGTACTTTCCAACAAGGGTAATAGATTCAAAAAAAACCTACTAATTAAAAAAAAACCAATTTTCCATTGTGTTCTCTTGAATTTTTTGCAGTTTAATTTTTACAATTTTTATTTCTTTTAATTAATCATTTTGAATAGTCAAATTTTTTACTTCTCGTTAATCCATTTTCTGTTGAAGTGGAAACAACATAAATTCCATTTGATAAATTTAAATTAGAAATATCAAAATTATTTATTCCAGACTGACAATTTAGCTTTTTGTAATACATAATTTACCTAATAAATCAGATACTCTTAATTCTATGGTTTGGTTCTCTTTAGAATTTATTTGTATAATAAAATATTACGTCGTTGGATTAGCGAATACATATATCCCTGAATCTGTTTCGGCAAGAGTAGTTGTAGAAACCAACACGGATTGTTTAAAAAAATCCCAAAAAAGTTTTGGTGCGTATAATGGGAAGTTAACATCATTTGAATAATTATGATACATGCCTTTAACGAAAGTACAAATATAAGGCACACCAGTTATACCACTTTGAGATTCATTAAATATATAGGTATGAGTGATTGGAATTTCAATATAACCAACCTGAAATGTTATAAAATTTCTCCCCATTTACGCGAGCACTTTGTAACATAAATACTACAGAATGCCTATCTGCCGGAGGAGCTATACTGGGTTTGACAATTAGTCATTCTCTAATGTGTCCATCAAAGTAGAATTTCAAGTCCCAACGATGTTGTGCAGGAAGAAAAATAAGTAAAAGAAAGTAGCAAATAAATGTGAAAAATTGTTTCATAATTTTAGAAATTGATAATTCACCATTTCCATAAATTTTAATCAAATTTTGAAAAAATTTTAAAAATATTTTTTTATTTTAATCTAGTGACTTTTAAAGTGAAGGGTAGAATTAAGCTTTTTTATCATTTGAACAGATGATTTAGTTTTTTGTTATTTTTTTCAAAAAGATTACAAACCGTACTATTTCAATCGATTATATAAATAATATATTTTAAAATCTAATATTTAATTAGGTAATTAAATGTACTTTTGCAGCTTCAATTTAAAAATTTACATGCGTCAATTAACAGAACAGGAGATCGTCCGCCGACAATACTTGGATGAATTAAGAAAAATGGGAATCGATCCCTATCCGGCAGAAGCATTCCATGTCAATGCTTCTGCGTTAGAAATAAAAGAGAATTTTGAATCCAATCCAGATCGCTATAAAGAAATTAGTATTGCTGGAAGAATCATGTCTAAGAGGATAATGGGCAAGGCTGCATTTGCAGAGATTCAAGATAGTTCTGGTAGGATTCAGGCGTATATTAATCGAGACCTAATATGCCCAGATGAGAATAAAGATTTGTATAATGTAGTATTTAAAAGATTATGTGATATTGGAGATTTTGTAGGTTTAAAAGGATATGTATTTATAACTCAGACAGGAGAAATTTCTGTCCATGTTTCAGAATTTAAATTTTTATCTAAGTCCTTGCATCCCCTTCCAGTTGTAAAGACTGATGCAGAGGGCAAGATCCATGATGCTTTTACCGATCCTGAACAGAGATATCGCAAACGCTATGTTGATCTCATTGTGAATCCACATGTGAAGGAAATATTTATCAAGAGAAGTAAGTTGATTAATTCGATGCGGAGGTATTTTGATGAGCATGGTTGGTTAGAAGTCGAAACACCAGTATTACAATCGATACATGGTGGTGCAGCAGCTCGCCCTTTCAATACACATCATAACGCTTTGGATATGCCTTTATATCTACGGATTGCGAATGAGTTATATCTTAAAAGATTAATAGTTGGTGGTTTTGACGGGGTTTATGAATTTGGAAAGATGTTCCGAAATGAAGGTATGGATCGTACTCATAATCCGGAATTTACGTCTATGGAGATATACATCGCATATAAAGACTATATCTGGATGATGGAAATGCTTGAGGACTGCTTAGAAAAAGTTGTTCTTGAAGTTAACGGAAATAGCACAGTAGTAGTTGGCAATAAGGAAATTAGTTTTAAAAAACCATTCCAAAGACTAACCATGTATGAAGCCATTGAGAAATATGCTGGAATTGATGTTTCTAATATGGATGAGTTAGAACTTAAGAAATTTTGCAGAACTCATCATATTGAAGTTGATGATAGTATGGCAAAAGGGAAATTAATCGATAATATTTTTGGTGAAAAAGTTGAATCTAATTTAATTCAACCTTGTTATATAATTGATTATCCAATTGAAATGACCCCACTTGCCAAGAAGCATAGAAGCAAAGAAGGGCTTGTCGAAAGATTCGAATTGTATGTTAATGGAAAAGAAATTGCAAATGCCTATTCAGAACTAAACGATCCAATTGATCAACGCGAAAGATTCGAAGCACAACTTAAACTGGCGGATAGAGGTGATGAAGAAGCGATGTTGATGGATGAAGATTTTATACATTCTTTAGAATATGGAATGCCACCAACATCTGGTCTTGGAATTGGAATAGACCGACTTACTATGATGTTCACAGGTCAAGAAGCCATTCAAGAAGTGTTATTATTTCCTCAGATGAAACCAGAAGCGAACCATTAGGAGTAAGCAACATATAATTATTTTTAGGTTCATTTCAGCTTAAGGAATGTTATAAAAAAACAATATTTAAGGAATTGATTACTTTTTATGGTTATTTAATTTT
>JBDSHL010000437.1:0-8449 GCA_039918515.1 Saprospiraceae bacterium
CACATTGTTATAATAAGATCTAAATAAAAAGTATTTATTCAGTTAAAAAAGAAAGCCCTGATTTGATGAAATCAGAGCTTCTTAATAATTTAAAATAAGATAAGCAATTAGTGCTTTTCTTGCATATCGTGTTTTTCTTTTGCAATGTGGCGGCTTGCTTTGCGTTGATGCTTTTTAATATCCTTTTTTTCTGATTTAGTAACAACTCCATCAGCTTTCGCTTCCATTTTCTCTTCCTTAATTTTTGCTTGCTCTTTTTTTAGTTTTCTAGCTTCTGGTTTCGTAAGTTCACCAGATTTTTCACCTTCTTTAATACGCGCATGCTCATTCTTTTGTTTTTGATTAATTGAAGGAGTTGCAGTTTGTGCCTTTGCTGAAATGCTAAGGAATAATACGAACATCATGCTAGCGAATAATTTCATTTTCATTGTTTATAAAATTTAATTGATTAAATATACTTAACACCTATTTGACTCGAATTGTTATTTGACGTTTAATTCTTAATAAAATTTTAAGATTTCGACCTTAATACATCACATTCACCAATAAATTATTCGCCAAATATAAATTGGTATATAGCGATAAATCCAGATTTATGATAAAGTATACATTCTATATTTATGGTTTAAAGTTAATAAATTGTTACTTTTACAGGTGTTAACCTGAAAATGCATCACGTAGTAATATTATTATTCCCATTCTCCTTATGAGTAAGGCCAATTGAAACATTTACCCAATGGTTTTTCTCCAAATGATGATAGTATAAATGATTATTTCACTTTTTTTGGTAATGTTCATGAAATCAAGAAAATTGAAATTTTTGATCGATGGGGCAATCTGGTTTATTCTGAAAAGAATTTAATAGTGAATAAGGAAATAAAACTTTGGAATGGGACTTTTAAGGGACAAAATTGTTTACCTGGAGTTTATGTATTTTATTCAGAAATAGAATTTGAAAGAGGAGGAGAAAAAAGCATTCAAGGAGAAATTACCTTAGTAAAGTAATCTTACGTGGTCAAACAAATATTTCCGAAACTATGGTTTAAAAACCTTAATATTGCAACTCAAATATAAATCTTTATGAAATTTAATTTTTTCTTAACTGCAATCTGCATCACAAGCAGCTTTTGCTTTATTAATTCATGCAAACCCAAAATAGAAGATAAGAAGATGAATACAAATTCTTCAACTGCCGACGTTTTACTCGCTCCTTGGCAAGGACCTTATAATGGAATCCCGCCCTTTGATAAAGTTAAAGTTAATGATTTTATTCCTGCTGTTGAATTGGCATTAACAGAAAAGCGAAATGAAATTAATGCCATAGCTACGAATAAAGAAGCTCCAAGTTTTCAAAATACTTTAGAAGCCTTAGAAAAGGCAGGAAATGCCTTAAAGAGAGTCATTTCAATTTACTCCATATGGACAAGCAATATGGCAAATCCTGAGGTAGATTCTATTCAAACATTATTAGAACCAAGGTTTGCTTCATTTCAGGATTCCATTATTCAGAATTCTGCATTGTTTTCTAGAATTGATGCTTTAAATAATTCTCCAGAAAAAGCTAAACTTAATCCAGAACAACAGAGATTGCTGTGGAGATACAACACTTCATTTGTATTAGCAGGAGCCAAGTTAGATGAAAAATCGAAGACCAGAGTTGCTGAGATTAATCAGAAATTGGCAGGTTTATTTACTAAATTCAGTCAACATCAATTAGCGGATGAATCGGGCAAATTTCTTGAAATAACAGATAAGAAAGATCTTGAGGGTCTTCCAGAGAATAGCATAAATGCTGCTTCAAAGGCTGCAGAATTGAAGAATAAAAAAGGCTCCTGGATTATAGCGAATACAAGGTCTGCCATTGAACCCTTTCTTAGTTATGCAACCAATAGAGTATTACGTGAAAAAGCGTGGAGAATGTTTATTAATCGAGGAGATAATGGTGATGCCAATGACAACAATTCTATCATTACAGAAATCCTCTTACTAAGAGCTGAGCGTGCCAAAATCATGGGTTATGCAACACACGCACATCTTAAACTTGCGGATAAGATGGCTAAGACACCAGAGAAAGCAATGGAATTGTTGGAATCCGTTTGGCCATTTGCAGTTAAAAGAGTTAAGGAAGAAGTTGCCGATATGCAAGCCTTAGCAAATAAACTTGGGGATAAGATACAAATTGAAGCATGGGATTATAGATTTTATGCAGAGAAAGTAAGAAAGGATAAGTATGACTTGGATCAATCTGAAGTCAAGCAATATCTTCAATTAGAAAAGCTTAGAGAAGGAATGTTTTTTGTTGCTGGAGAATTGTTTAATTTTAAGTTTACACAGACCAATGATGTTCCTGTTTTTCATCCAGACGTAAGAGTTTTTAAAGTAGAGGATAAAACCAGTAACAAATTAATTGGACTTTGGTATTTCGATCCTTATGCAAGAGCTGGCAAAAGATCTGGAGCTTGGATGAATGCTTATCGCGAACAAGAAACCTTAAATGGAAATATCACTACTATTGTTTCTAATAACTGTAATTTCTTGAAGGGAAAAGAAGGAGAACCAGTATTAATTTCTTGGGATGATGCTGAGACTCTTTTTCATGAATTTGGACATGCATTACATGGATTGAATTCCAATGTAAATTATCCTAGTTTATCTGGTACCAATGTTGCGACAGATTATGTTGAGTTTCCATCACAAATTATGGAACGATGGTTATCTACGCCGGAAGTACTTGAGAAATATGCCTTGCATTATCAGACAGGAAAGCCAATGCCTAAAGAATTATTAGCCAAAATCGATAAAGCTTCTAAATTTAATCAAGGATTTGCAACAGTAGAATATCTGGCAAGTGCCATCATTGATATGAAATTACATTTAGCAGGAGATGTTAAAATTGATCCTGACCAATTCGAACGAGAGACTTTGGAAAAAATGAATATGCCTAAAGAAGTGGTAATGCGTCATCGCACTCCACAATTCGGTCATGTTTTTGCAGATGATGGATACTCGGCTGGATATTATAGTTACTTATGGGCGGAGGTGTTAAGTACCGATGCCTACGAAGCATTTACAGAAGCAGGAGGTCCTTATGATAAAGCTGTTGCCAAAAGACTTCATGATTACATCTTTAGTGTAGGAGGAACGATAGATGAAGCCGAAGCATACAGATTATTCAGAGGAAAGGATGCAACGAAGAATGCGTTAATGAAGGTTAGAGGATTTTAGTAACGATGAATTATGAACTATGAATGATGAATTGATAACGATGAGTTATGAACGATGAGTTATGAATTTTAGGAGAGAATAATGTTATTGGGTAGATTCTTTATTTAATTTTATTTCATTAAGGCAAGGCTTCAAATTGTATTATGCCTCACACACATTACATACCAATTTGACCCCTAAAATCCATCTAAATTTCATATGACCTTTTCTTGGTAATACATAGAAAATAGTTGAGGAATGTAATGAATATGTCTTAAGTTCAATATTCAACTTCCTGAACTGTTCATTTTATCAATTTAAATTGAAGTAGTTGCTGACATTCTAATTTGTCACGAACCCCCACGAACTTTGACGAACTATCTAGGTAGTATCTAGCAAGCATCCAGCAAGTATCTAAGGATTATCCACCACGTATTTGAGAAGTTGTAGACTATTCTATAGATTTATTTTGTGGTATAATTGAAAATTAGATTGAATGTAAAAAAATTTAATGAAATAAATCCAAATTATACGCAATATTTTGAATTTATTCAACCACAATTTTACTGGTTATTGAAGTGCTTTGTTGGTTTAATTTCAAAGTATAAATTCCTGACTGAATTTTGCTTGTAGAAATTATCCAATTGTTTTTTCCAAAACTTGTAGGTAGAGATTTTGCTAAAATATTTTTTCCATTTATATCGATTAGACTAATCTGTGTAGTTAATTCATTGTTAGAAAGAAACTCAATGTTTAAATCAGTTAGGCAAGGATTTGGAAATAAACTTATTGCTTCATTGCTTTGATGATCCTCAACCCTGACAATAAGTTGATCTAAAGATTGAAATAAAATATCTGTACCGCCATTGGATGTCATCCATGTGCTGTCATTATTTAATTTAAAAACAACATTTCCACTAAATATTCCAGTAGAATGTATCCGTAAGTTTTTGTCAACACAAACTGAGAATCCAATATCTTCAAGATCTCCATTTATGGAACCCGCCCATAGGAATTCACCGTTAGAATTTAATTTGCTTATGAAAATATCATTATTGTTTTCGATACCATTGGTATGCATAATAAATTCATTTGGTCCTGGATCAAAATCTGCTCCTTCCTCGTAGCATCCAGTAGTATAGATATTGTTATCGGAATCTAACGTTAAGCCTAATCCAATTTCATTTAATCGACCACCTATTTGTTTTGCCCAAACAAGATTTCCATCTTTATTTAATTTAAGAATGAATGCATCGCCTGAAACTCCAGGAGATGTTAAATTGAAAATATTCGCATCAGGATCAAAGTCTACTTTCGAACGAAAAGTACCGATGGAATAAATATTTCCCAAAGGATCAGTCTTCGCAGTATAAGGAATTACTATATTTTCAGAGGCAATTTGTTTCGCCCAAACAAATTCACCATTTCCATTTAATTTAAGTACAAACATATTTGGATAAACTCCCGTCTGTAGTAATTTAAAAACATTGACTCCTGGGTCGAAATCAATATCACTGTTATAGGTTCCCATGACAATAATCTGATTCGATGGATCAACAGTTATAGTATTTGCAATGTCATCACCAGTTCCTCCAATTTGTTTGGCCCAAATAAAATTACCATCAGCATCGAGCTTAGCAATAAATACATCATAATTTCGGACCGTTGTCATATTGAACTGAGGCGAACCTTCAAATTCAATACTGGATTGGAACACGCCTGTGAGAAAAACATTTCCATCAGAATCTACAGTAATACTCTTGCCTGTATCATCAAGTTTTCCTTTAATTTGTTTAACCCATACTAAATTTCCTTCAGAGTTTAATTTAGCTATAAAAACATCATTGGATCCAGCTGAAACTTTTCTAAAATTAGCGTCTCCACTATTAAAATCTACAGTATCTCTGAATGCACCAGTTATGTAAATATTGTCCTTAGAATCAACAGCTGAACTAGTGCAGCGATCTGGTCCAATTCCACCCATTCCGACTGCCCAAATGAGTATTCCATCAGGTGTATATTTGTTGATAAAAATGTCTTCAGATCCTTTGGATTTTAATGTCCATGTGGATACCGGAAAATTAAAGTTTACCTCGTTCCTGAAGTAACCTCCAAGTATCACATCATTTTTGCTATCGCTCAATATCGAGAAGCCTTGATCCACACTTATTCCACCAAAACCCTTTAGATTATATTTATAAGGAAGTTGGGCCAGAGCAATATTACATAGGAAAAAACTAAAGAATAATAGTAAGAACTTTATTTTCATTTTTAAGGGTTTTATTAATAGACACCTTATTCTAGAAATTTGATGCCTGAATAACGATTATTAAGTCAAAAACAATGCAATATAAACATTATACCTACCATTAAGATTGTATAAATTTGGAATTAATCCACTATAATTATTTTAAACCGAAGTGGTCTATGAGAAGGTTTAAAATAAGATTAAAATACAGGACCTATCGGAAGAAAGAAGAACATTCTAATTGGTAATTTAACAAAATTCTATCCTAAAATTTCGTTCCTTATAAACTCTTTTGCACCTAGCATATCGATTATTCAATATCCTTCAGTTTGATTTGAATTTTCAACTTCAAATGTCGAAAAAATTCGATGGAACAATTATGCCATATTTATTTTGTAACTACTTTCAACGAAACTTGATTAACAAGTCCATCTCGATTAGTAACCGTAAAAGTGTACTTGGTGATATTTCCAGGAATTAAATCCACTAATCCTATGTAATCGTAACTAAAATTATCGCCTTCAGAACCTGAAAGGTCCTTGTCGAAAATAGAGACATTTGGCGATGAATTGATCGATCTCGAAATATTAAATTTCTTCAATACATCTTTATCCTCTGATTTGGAAGCAGTAATTCCTACAGTAAAGGGAGAATTAACATTTAAGGCTGTACTATCACTGGTATAAACTCCGCCAGTTTTAAAGCTAATATTTGGAAGTTTACCTTCATCACTTTCACAGGAAAAGATGAAAAAAGTACAAATCATAAGGATGTAAATTGTACTGAATTTAGTCATAAGAATAAATTTTTATTTTTGCAAATTTATAAAACTATTTTATAATTTATAGATAAATTTCTCCCCATATTTAAGAGACCAAAATATTTAAATCTCGACAGATGGTCATAATAAGCTTTATTAAGAATATTATGTAACGAAATTCCAAAAGTGACCAAACTTTTTTTCCTTTGAAACTTAGAGGATATCCCCATATTCCAGATTGAATAAGAAGGTGTTTTTAATTCATCAGGGGCAGTATTCTCTTGTTTAAAATTATATTCTACATCGGTGAAAAAGGAAAGTGGCAATTTTTTAAATTGATTGAAGTGAGTTTCTAAGGTAGGATTCAACTTTTGTGCTGGAATATAGGGTGTGAAATTTCCATCTTGGGTCTTGCTCATCATTCCAGAATAAGTAATTCGAAATTTATTTTCTTTCAAAAATTTAAGTGCACAAGAAAGCTCGCCACCATATTGCCTTGCATTCTGTTGCTTGTACCGATAAACCGGAAATCCAAACCATTGCTCATTGACAGATGCCAAATAAATATAATTTGAAAAATAATTGTAGAAGGGGCTAATATTCAATTCAATATTATTGATTTCATAATTGGCGAATAAATTTATGGAATAGATTTTTTCATTTTTAAAATTTGGATTCCCAATCTCATAAGTAAAAACACCTTCATGCAATCCATTGGACGACAATTCTGCCAAGTTGGCCACACGTACGCCACTGGCAATATTTATTTTTACATTGAACATATTGGATGGGAAAAATGTCATGCCACTAAATATATTGTAGTAGGGAGAAAATTTGGTAAATGGATGAACCTCTTTATCAGGCCCATTGACAGAAGGTGTAAAATAGGTCTTAATCCATTTCTCACCAAAACCTAAACCGTTTTCAAGTATGAGATTTTTAGTTAGGTAAACTTCATGATTGACGGATAAATTGCTTTCCTGAAGTGTAGCATCCGGAACAATTTTTCTCGCTCCGTAATTTTTGTTTTTTTCAATTGAATGAAGTGTCGAAAAAATAATTTTATTTCGCTTGTTTATACTATACTCCAGTTTGATTAAATTCTGAAATGTCAACAAATGCATATTTAGACTTATTGAACCGCCTCCTTCATTTTCCATTCTTTCATTCGATTGGACACCTGCATTTACACTCATTTGTAATTTATCATTTACAAAGATTTTATTTTCGCTGGAAAAAATATTAAGCAACACTAGATGTGCTGGAAATTCATTTAATTTTCTTGACCATCTTTTATCAGGAGTAATAAAAGTATAGATGTCATTAAAAATGAATCCGAATCTATTGAATGAGCTAGAAATATTATAGTTTGAAATCCATTTATTTTTCTGAAATCCAAACGTTGACTTCAAATAATAACCATCAAAACGACTATTTAGTACTCTATTATTTTTTCCATCCGAATAATCCGCATGATTATCAAGACCAAGGCGTAATCTCCACCAATGATTGATTTTATTAGATTTATAACCAGCTTGAATCATGCCACCTAAGGTGTTGGAATGTAGGATCACACCAAAGTCAGATTGATGGGAATTGGCAGTGGGCTTTTCTTCTTCAATGAGATTTACAACTCCACCAATGGCCTCTGTACCGTATAATATGCCAATAGGCCCTTTGATTAATTCCACCCTAGAAAGTCCGAAATCAGTTAATCCAAGACCGTGTTCTTCTTGCCATTGTTGATTGTCGAATTTTAATCCATTTAATAGAACCAAAATTCGATTTCCATATAAACCTCTAATCACAGGTTTGGCTATTCCCAATCCTGTAGATAACATACTAACTCCTTCAACCTTGGACAGACTTGAACAAATATTAAATGAAGAAGCATCGCTGGAGTTATCAATTTTTATGGACTGAATATTTAAAGGTGAAAATTTGGAAGGCTCGTCTTTATAGGCTGTTATGGTAATTTCCTGAATCAGATTTGGTATCGTATCAATAGATTGACCAACACAGTTAACCTTTAACAAATGCACAAAGATAATAATGACAATATATGGTTTAAGCAACATTAAGTTCATCTGAATGATAAGTATTTTTTTGAAATAATCATATTTGTATATTCACTACTAATAAATGGTTGGGAAGATCATTTGAAATAAACCCAATATAAAATTGAATTTTTTATTTAAAATAACGACTGCGCAGTACTTGCATCGTAAGGCATTTTC
>JBDSHL010000438.1:0-1795 GCA_039918515.1 Saprospiraceae bacterium
TAGTGAGAACAAGTAAAGATGTTTCATGCATTATACAAGATAATTTTAATTTCAAATCAACAAGCAATTTAACAAAAAAGAATAGTGTTTACGAATGTGTACTGGAGTCAAGTACGAGAGGTATTAAGTTTTTGTATGATACACATGATGCACAAAGACATTATCAATTTATATCCACTTTCGGCAATCTGATAACCATAGATCGAAGTTTGGACAGCAGTAAAGTTAAACTGAATTTGCAGTATTTATTGAAAGAAGCCATAGGAAACGCTAACCTGAAATATGTAGTTGGCATTAGTGAAAGTTTTGTCCAATGTCGTTCTGAGGATGTATTGTATAAAGTAGATAAAGCAGGTAATGTTAGTGAAAGAATTAAAATCGAGCGCTTTTGATGAATTTTTTTTAATTTTGCATTGTATAGGATTACTTATAATAATTAAGATCTGAATAAACACAATACCTTACACGGTTTTATTTTCTCATCGGCAAGTCTTTTGTTTTTGATGTTTCTCCATCATTTGCCCATTAACCAACTTTTTATTGATCCATTTAGTGAGTATATAAAGCACTATGATTTAATGGATATCACTTGTTCAAAGTTTAGAAACCAAAGAGACCCTAAGCTTTTTGATAATCGACTTTTTATTGTAAATTCTGAAACAACAGATCGTGCTCAATTGGCAAAAGCTGTGGATTTTCTAGCCAGTAGAAAGGTTAAAGTACTTGGGATTGATTTGCTTTTTGATTCACTCAATAATGATTCTTCAGATACTTTACTACATCATGCTCTATCTCATTCCAAAAATACAATTCTTGCATATACCTTTCAAGAAAATGAAATAGATGAGATTAGTAAAATACGCAATCGATCCGATTCATTTTTTGTTGGATCGAATGTTCAATATTATGTTAATTTAGCCTCTGATGACGCTTATACAGTTAGATCTTTTGAGCCATTTCATTCAGTAGATTCATTTCCATCGAAGGCTTTTTCAGTAGGAATTTCGGAATTATACAAACCAGAAATTTTAAAGGAAATAGAAAATCGAAATAGCAAGAAAGAATGGATTAATTTTCGAAGAGGTCACTTTGTAGTTTTAAATGAACAAGGATCTGAAGAACCCCGGACTTTCATAAATTACCCAATTGTACCTATAAGTAAATTTTTAAAGGATAGCAGTTTATATGATTCAGTTTATTTTAAAGATAAAATTGTGCTTATAGGATTTTGTGGTGAAGACCCAGAATCTTTTTCTCTAAAGGATAGATTTTTCACCCCATTGAACGAAAAGCCATCTGGGAGGTCATTTCCAGATATGCATGGAGTAATTATTCATGCCAATATTATTTCCATGCTCCTTGATCATGATTATATTGATGAAATACCACCTTATATTCTTCATTTAATAGCATTTTTGATTTTCTTTATTAACTATTTTATATTCTTGAGAGTTATCAATGCGAAGTTGTTATTTACCTTATTTTTTATTAGAATTATTCAATTTGTTGAATTTTTATTATTATTAACACTTAGTATTTGGTTATTGGCCAATTTCAACCTTAAAATCGGCTTTGTATATATGGTGACTTCTATTATTATTTCTTTTGAATTGTTTGAATTTTATACCCATAAACTTCAGTATCGTGTGCTAAGATTATTAAATAAATTGATTGATTAATTGTTAAATTTGTATTATATTCTATTAGTGGCAATTGGAGATGATAACAAAACATGTAAATTGGGTAATTAATTGAATAAAGATCGAATTATGAAATTACAAAAAATAGTATCGTG
>JBDSHL010000439.1:0-5476 GCA_039918515.1 Saprospiraceae bacterium
TCCAATAAATAAGTCCACTAACGATTAACATGATGAACTATTGTTCAAGTTAAAAAAAGTTTTTCTCAATTTAAATATTTCTGCCAAAACTGTATTTGCAAGAGATTCCTAAATAGGAAGAATAAATATTTGTGATGACCAAGGTTGGTTGTACCCCAAAATATAATTTCCAGACGGGATAAGAAAAAGAAAAATTAAACATTGGGAATACACTTGGAAAGGTATTAACACCAAGGCCCGGACCACATCCAATAAACATTTTCCTATTATTCTTCAGCAAGAAACTTCTTTCTACATCTAAGTTAGTAACTACGGCAATAAAATACTCTAAGCGAGCTCTTACTAAAACATCCATATTAATCTTGCCACTCCATTTTGAGCCATTACGCTCCATCCTAAAGTCCAGCGAAGGCAAGGCGTTTGGAAAGAACGGCATTGAAATAACTGCAGTAATTCCTGCGGAAAAATGTTTGCTGTATTTTTTTGGTATGCCATCTTGTGCATAAAGGTTTACTACTATTCCTGTTAAAATTAGGAATAAGGAAAGCTGCTTTTTTGTTTTCATATTATTTTAAATGGGGGAATCAATTATCCAGATGGAAGTTCCGCGTGAATCGTATGGCGCCCATAAGGAGGGTTTATCTAATTCGTTTGACGAAGATTCAAAAATAATTTTTTTGCCGTCAGCCGACCATGAAGGTGCGCCATCGTATCCTTCGTAGTTAGTTACCCGTTTAGATACTCCTCCAGAAACAGAGATGATATAGATGTTAGCGATTTTTTCTCCGCCCTGATTTGAACTATACACAATATATTTCCCATCAGGGGAGAAGGAGGCATCGGTGGCATCTGCAGTGCCGGAGGTAACCTTAATTTTGTTAGTTCCATTGGAGTTCATTATCCAATTACTCCAGTGCCCGTTTTCAAATTTTTGATAAACGATGGTTTCACCAGCAGGCGACCAGTTGGGCTGGCGACAGTCCTCAGCCGCATCTGTAAGTTCAGTATAACTATTAGGGATGTCCACTTTATATTTAACAATTACTCCCTGATTTTCTACATCTATTTTATGCGATTCAAAAACAATCCATTGCCCATCGGGAGAAAAAGTGGGTTCATATGCAATCTGGTTGTTGCGATTAGTAACTTTAATTTCATTTCCAGGATTACCGTTTTCGTCTATCATGTATATTTCGTCATGAGGCTCTCGGCTGGAAGCGAACACAATTTTTTTAGTAATAGGATTCCAGGAAGAACCGGGAAGATTTACGTTGGCACTTCCGTCCGCAACAAGGGTTTTTGTATTACCTGAAGTCAAATCATAAATCATCAAGTCAGCGGTAACGGAGTTGTATCCTTCAAGGAAGCGCGTGAAAATAATTTTCTGATTGTTGGATAAAAATGCAGGATTCTGCATACTTCCCTTTTTATCTATCGCAAGTCTTGTAGCACCATCCGAACGAGGAGAAAGTGCTTCTTTTCTACAGGAGTAGAATAGGAAAAAACAGATTGCAATTGTTAGTTGAATTTTTATTTTATTCATAGGTTTTATTTTATTTATTTCTCATAAAATTCATATCCGTCAATGATATCCAAATAAACACCATCAAAACCTTTAATCAAAATTTTATCCAAATAGGCTTCTTGTTTCCCGAAGATAATGTTTTTCCAATCCTGCATCCAATAGCGCACTTTGAAATTACCTGGCCACTCGGGATTCTCGGCATCCAGCCAAGTCGGAGCGTTTTTAGTAACGGAATGCTCAGGGTCAAATAAATTTTGGTTCTCCCATTTTTTCTGAAAATAGTAGCGGTAATCCTCCGCTTCACCTATGCTCATATAACAAACTACTGATCCGCCTTTACCATTATTTAATCCTGATTTGATTTTCGATATGTCTGCCATAGTCCATTCATCTAATCCGTCATAAGCTAAATCCATGATCACAATATCATAATTAGAATTTGCAATGCTCTGAATATACTTCTCATGTGAAATGTTTTTGGGCTGCAGGTAATATACAAATGATTTTGCATCAAAAAAATTTGCAGCAGGGCCTGATTGAGGCAGATGGTTTGGGTTATCGCATAGGTAATCCAGGTTTCTTACTGTACAATATTCCAAATAGCCTTTACTAAGCGAGAATTGGTAAGCCGCATCTATTTTACCTTGGGTGTTTATATCAAACGTAGGATTGTCTGCGGAGTTTGAAAAGACATAATCAGTAACAATAACTATTTTAGAATTGTCTTTGAAAATGTTGAGATATTTTACAACTTCATTTTTTACATCCGGTGGTGTTTCAGTTCCATCCTTATCATAGCCGTAATTTAAGTCTTCTCTGCCGATACCGTCAACTGCTATTAGGTAATCAGGGTACTCAGCAAGCGCTTCTCCATTCTGAGGAATGATAATAAAGTTGGGATTTTTACTTTTCGCATACACAGAAATCTCTTTTACAAAATTCACCATCTCCCTGCGAAAATCAATATCTTTAAGATCTTTGTCTTTTTTACATCCTAAAAAATTAAGGGAAATAATTATTAATGATAAATAAAAATTTGTTTTACTCATATTCATATCGATTATAAATGATCATCTTTAAACATAAATTAATTACTATTAAAATTGGTATGTCCACTTTCTACTGTCACTCGTTGATAATGACGCTTAAAGTCAGAGTGTGAAATAACCCTTTTCAAAAAAAAACTATTTAAATTAGCCTGAATACTTCTTTTGTAATGCATAATACTTAATCTAGGTCCTTCCATTTTTATCATGGCTCGACTAAGAAATATTAGATCTTGCCTTAGAAGCTTTAAATGAGTCCATTTTAAGCAAAAATAGGTACTTCACTTGAATTCTGAAGTTCAATTTTTAATTTTTTCAATTAATTCTGGCACTCCTACTATGTTTATGCATCGTTTTATATTGTAAACGAGCATAGTTAAACTGTGTTCTCAATTCACTTTCTCCAATTCTTTTAGATTAGTATAATAATTTCCCCATTTTCTTTTTATCGTTCCAAAAATATGCTCGTTAATTTCTTGTCTTTTCTTTAATCTCAAGCTTTTCAATAGTTTTCTTAGCAGAAGCAAGTCTAATCCTGTTATTTTTTTCGGTCATTCTTTTTGTTACCCATTTCTCTAGTTTATGATGCAAGGGAACGAGCAATGCAGCTATAACCACAAGAATTAAAAACATCAATATTGGTGAATGATGGGTTTTCTCTTCCAAAAAAGGGTGAAGCAATAAATTGATAAACTCAAAGACAAGCTATAACCCAATGGCACTAAAAAAACTAATGAGCCTTGAATGGAAAATGATACTATTGCTCATTAAAAGAAACACAATGAGAAAAGTGATAAGTGCAATACCAATAGAGATATATTGTAGTGAATGTTTCGCCTTAATTATTTCTTCCGCCTTCTTTTTTTGTACTTCAGCTTCATGAATCTTTTGAGCAAAAGTCATATCCTGTATTGAATTTAAACTTTGCTCATTGAACACAATATCCCTATGAACGTTGTTTAAATTGGCATAGAAATATGCGCTGTCATACTATTTAAGACTGCTGTAAACTCGGCTTAAAATATCGGTTATCTCAATGCTGAGTGTACCTGCTCTATTGCGGAATTTATTATGCTCAGCAAGGCTTCTCAAAGCATAAAATTTAGCTAATTGAGGCTGGTTATTTTTCAACAAGTGGCGGCTGTATTCATAAAGCGTAGATATTAAGTTTAAACTCTCGCAGGCTGTATCACAAAAAGTTATTCCTTTTTTGAAATAGGTTTCATCAAGGTCATTTTCTCCTTTTTCGGAATAAATCTGACCGAATTCTAACAATATCCGGGAGTATCCGAAAACATCGTTTTCCTTTTTAGTTACTTCATTCGCTTTTTGTGCGTATACTAACGCTGAGTCAGTTTGTTTATCAGCTAAAAAAATTTCAGCAGTGTTTGTATATACGGCCCTTCGCAACAAACCTTCTCTTATTTCCGGTAGTGAAAGAAACGCTTCAGCTTTCCTAAGAAACCTGAGGGTTTCTTTTACATTCTTTAATTGTTTATACACAACGGCAATTTGCTCGGCTGTCTGACAAATGGCATACTTAAAATTCATTGCTTCTGCTATCTGCAAAGCTTTAAAATCGTATTCTAAAGCATGGTCGAAGTCGCCCTTGTCTTCTGCATTAGCACCAAGAAAACTATATGCTCCAGCAATAAGGGTGTCGTTGCGAGAAACAAAAGCTGCACTTAGTAATTTCTGACTGGCATAAGCATTCCCGCTATCATTATTATTTTGGGCATATATATACGCAATCTGAGCCCATAGTTGAAATTGTAGAACCGGAGATTTTTCTTTAGAAACAACTTTTAACAAGCTGTCGGTGCTTTGAGCGTAAATTGTATTTGAAACAATAAAAAAGACAAGCAGCATTAAGTTCTTTCGCATAGCGTCGTAAATGATTTTTTAAATTTTTGTTTCTTTTACATTTATTAAATTGATGCAATATGACGCCCAACGGATGACGCCAAGCACAGCAGCGGGGTTAAAGAAACGGAAAGTTTCAGGCACGACAAAATTAAATGATGATAATCATGTTGAGGTGATACTACTGCCGCTATTGTCGCTATGGTGTGTGTTATACGGCCGTGCTATTTTTCGGTTCTGGTTCATCTTTCCGAAGTTTGTACTACTGTTTATTAGTGGCGATTTCGGGGTCAATTTTTTTCAAACTTTATTAACTCAGCATTATAATCAATAGTAACTTTCAAATATTTTAAGCCCGAACCTCCGATTGCACCCTTTACAACTTTATCCATTGAATTTATCATACCATTTGACCAATTCTCATCTTGCCTTTTTGCAAATAGTACTGGTCCAATTTCATTACTTCCGATTTTTACAATGGGCACCTCGATCATGTCATTCTTCATGTCTGCCTTAGGATAATACTTCCATTCCGGATGTTCGTTTCTCCATTTATCAAATATTGAAGCTGCTATAAATGAACCGCCGATGGTTTTTGCATTTGTCTTCAATTCCAGTTTGCCGTCATCAGAAAGCACAATAGTTGCACCAGTATCAAATAATACTTCTATAATTTCTCCATTTACTTCAATAAACATACTAGGGTGACCGAACATATTTTCATAGTTGCTGTTTTTTTTGAATCCTATTTTTTGCACATTTGGATTGTTTTTATCTTGTTCAGTTAGCGGAGTATTTACTAAAATATTTTGATGAATGTAATCTATGGTCCATGCTTTACCCATGAAAATATTTTGACCCAAAAAAGCTTCCATGTCTGGCATACTTTGAGTGATTAATTTCATTTCATCTTCCATCGGTGGAATCAGTAAATAGGGTTCCGTTACTCTACTAAACGGATGCCGAATAATAAAACCGCGCAAAGGATATGGTTGCGGAAAATTATTATCGTTTACCAAATCCTTAAACAAAATGTAATGCA